>DATEPN010000413.1:0-4555 GCA_035273225.1 Acidobacteriaceae bacterium
CCGTCGGGCACGATCAGCATGGCGGACCTACGGAACGCGCTGGCTGATCCGACGGAATACACGCCGAGCGGCATCCTGCCTTTCGCGGTCAGGAACAATCCGCTGGGCCAGCCTGACCCAGGCCTCGGAGTGCGGCTTGACCTCGGGCCGCTGCGCCCGCTCGCGCGCGGTGTGCTCGATCTGCTGGAGGGGCCGCGCACCGGCACGATTACGCCGGAGGCGCAGAGCGTTCTGTTCGGCGCCATAACGGGCGGTCAATTGCTGCCCTCGGTGGCACGCGGGACGGGTGCGGGCGTCGCGGCCGCCGGGCAGGCCGCAGCCGAGACATCGGCTTATGGGGCGCCCGTTCCCGATCTCTATACGCGCAACACTCCGGCGCCGTCTGGGAATGCACTGGCGCCAGAGCGAGCCCCGCCGACAATCGAGGGCACCGCGACCGAAATCCCGCAAGGCGCGCCGCAGCCGCAGTCCGGTGGCGCCGCGGCGACCCCATCGGGGCAGGCGGGGATGATGCCGGACGAAATCCTCGCCGAACGCCATAGGGCCGAAAAGGACTGGCTGAACCGGACGATCCAGCCAGGCGTCGAGGACAGCCGCGAACTGGTGCCGGGCAACAATCCCACCCTGGCACAGCGCGAACAGAATGCGGCGACGTCGCGGGAGCAAAAAAGCCTGACGCAGCAGAACCCGGAACTGGCGCAGGAGGAACAGGAACTCTTGGACGAGCACGATCTGAACAGGAAGAAGATGTATCAGCAGCCGGACCTCGCCGGCTCGACGGTGCTACTGAACAATGCCGCGAAGGCGGCCAAAGATCGGCTCGATGCCGGGCTGAGCGCGGCGTTTGCCAACAAGACAGCGGCCGATGCGCAGCCGGTGGTCGAAATGGCGGACGAATTCCTAGCGGGCCGTGAGGGAAAACGCACCGCAATCGCGAACGAGGTTCAGAGCGTCCGCAGCAAGCTGTTCGATGATGATGGCAAGCTCGAAACCGATCCGGAAATCCTGTGGGGCGTGCGCGAGCATATCAACGACGTGCTCAGTAAGGAGAACCAGCGGCAAAACCCGGTGAGCGGACTGGCGCAACGCGTGCTGATCCAGATGCGCGATAAGTTGGACCAAGTGATTGACCCGGCGGCGCCGGGCTTCACGGCTGCCATCAAGGGCTACGCTGAGGAGATGAAGGCGCCGGATGTGATGGAGGCACTGCAAGAGCGTGAAAACGGCCTCCATGACAGCAAAGGCCGTATGCAATTCAGCCGATTCCACAATCTGATGCGCGACATCGTTGATGCGCGCCAGCCGGGCGCGGCGCTCTCGCCATTCCAGAACCTGACTGACAATCAGATGCAGAAATTGATGGCGCTGCACGATGATCTCAAGCGGGCCGCAACGGCTCGGGATCTGGCGGCGGCGCACGGCTCGGATACGGCGCAAAACCTCTGGGATGCGGCGAAAACCTATGCCAAAGGCCGCGGGGTGGCGGCAATCAATATGATCCCCTACGTCGGCGGCCTGGTGCGGCACGGGCAGGAAGCCTATGCGCCCTATGCCGAGATGAAGGCGCACCAGAAAGCGAAAGAACGCGGGATCGAGATGCTGCGCCCGCCGCCGGACAAGTATCCGACGCGCAACCCGCTGGCGGACTAGTGGCCGAAGAAGAACACGGCGGCAGAAAGGCCAGCGATCGCGAGGATGAACAGGCCTGCGAACCGATCAACTGCCTGGTTCTGATATTCGTCGGGCGTCATCTTGCGATAGGCTTTTCGTTCCCGTCGTTCCGCGCGCCATTCAGCGATTTGTCCAAGCCAGTTGAGCAGATACACGGCGGCGACGATGCCGAGGCAGACCCCGGCGGCGAGGTGGAGCATGGTTGGTCCTAGTTTGGCTGAGTAGCGATGACGGTGAGGAAGAGGCAGACGACGAAGGCGAAGACGGCGAGGCCGGTGATGAGGTGGAGCATGGTTCAGTCTTTCTTCGGCAGGGCGGAGCGGTGCCGTTAGCCATTCCAAGCCAGCAGGAAGACAGCGGCAACAAAACCGGCGGTGAGAGCGGAGCAGATAGCGAGCAACAAGCCAGACAGGCGTTCAGCAGCCGGCGACACGCCAGGCAGGACGAGGGGCCGCTTAGCTTCGTGTTCTTGCTGAAAGGCCAATACCTGCCGCTCCATATTCTCGCGATATCCGGGCCAGACGCGCTCCCACTCGTCATACATCGCTTGGCGTTCGAGGGCTTCCTGCTTCGCGGCGGCAGTCGGCTCTTTCAACGCGCCCCAGACGGCGGGCACAAGTATCCAAAGCAGCACGGCGAGGGTGCTGCTTATCTGAAAAAGGAGATAGGCGGCGACGATGCCGAGGCAGACCCCGGCGGCGATGTGAAGCATGGGCGATGTCCGTGGGAAAGCCGGCCCGAAGGCCGGCGGTGAGGATCAGGAACATGTGGACTGGCGTTGAATAAGATCAGCGGTTGAGCACCAGCAGATTGCGGCCGTTGTCGATCGACCAGGAACTGAATTTGTCGAGGAAGCCCTGGCCCAGCAACACATCCTGGCCGTCGGAAACGCTGCAGATCACGTCGGTGACGGTATGCCCGGCGACCGTTATCGCGCGCAGCAGGTAGCGAACCTGGACTATCTCGCGGCCGTCTGCCAGCGTGGCCTTGGCCAGCCCGACATAGTCGGCTTGCGTCAACGATCCGCCGGCCATCAGTTCCAGTGCCAGGGTGCGCGGAATGACGACGTCGGTGGCCCCGCTGTCCAGCATCGTCATGATGGTTACGGAGTGATTGAAGGTGGCGCTGGCGTAGATGCCACCGTGTTGGCGGTCAATCGGTACCATGATGGTTCCCGGCACTGCTGCGGTCGTGGTCACGGTCGTCGCCGGGGCCGGGCTGCCGGCACAGTGATACACCACCGCCAGCGCCACTGCCGAACCTTGCAGCGAGAAGATGGCGTGGCGCGGGCCGACCACCAGCGTGAGCACCTGGCCGTTATACAGCGCGTGGCGAAAGTCGTCGGTCAGAAGGTCACTCACCAATACTTTGCCGCTACTGCTGACCGTCATGGACAGGTCATAGCGTTGGTCATCGACCCAGGCGGAAACAAGGCTGCCGTCATTCCCACTCCAGGTCGTGCCATCAATTGAAATGGTCAACACGCTGAGACCGGCGGCCGAGCGCCAGAACCCGTAAGTGGCCGAGTTGTCGTCGCTGCGGTCGAAAACGGTGCAAGCTCGCGTGCCGTCGTCGAGGCGTCCCTGCTGGACCACAAACCGCCCGGCGGGAAGGGTTCGGTCAGCTGTAAATGCCTGGGCAGGCACAGCCAGGGCGGTGGCCGCGACGGCGGCCAGTAAAACGGTTCTAAACATTGGGGTGTTTCCAAGGGCCGGGCGGGCCGCAACCCGCTCGATCAGGTCAGCGAGTGATGCAGGTGGTGGACCAGCCGAAGCTGTTGCAAGTCGTGGTTATGGGCGGCTGGTACGCAGTGGTCAGTTGCAGGTCGTATAGGAGCTGCCTGGAGAGTGGTAACAGGTGATGCCGCTGCTGCTCTCGGTCGTGTAAGAACTGCCAGGGGAGTGATACCAGGAGCTCCCATCTGATCCTGTCGTGTAAGAGCTGCCTGAGGAGTGGTAGTAGCTCGTGCCATCCGATCCGGTCGTGTAAGAGCTGCCCGGAGAGTGATAATAAGTTAAGCCATTGTCACAGGACGTGTAGGAGCTGCCGGGGGAGTGATAACAGGTAACGTCCGCCACCGCCGGAGCAGTGAAAGCAAAACCGGCGAGCAGGGTAAGTATCGTGGTCTTCATTTGGATTGTTCTTTCTGAGAGCGATAGTGATCGATAATCCACCGGATCATCTCGGCGATGGTGACGCCCATGCGATCAGCCTCTGCCGCGAGAAAATTCCGCTGCTTATCGGTGAGAGCGATGGATTGCTTTGTCTTTGCCATGCCGTAGATGTAACCCAATCGGCACCCTATAGCAACCCATATCCGGCATTCCGAGTGCAAAATAACCGTGATTGACCGCCTGCCCGGATGAGCTTTTCCCAGTTCGCGCAGGGCGCGGCGTGGCTGTGCGGCCGAGCCTACGCATTCGCCATCGCCTGCGTGATCATCGGTATCTGGGCTGCCTGCGGTCCCGTCTTCCATTTTTCCGACACGTGGCAGCTGATCATCAACACCGGGACGACGATCATCACCTTCCTCATGGTGTTCCTGATCCAGAACACCCAAAACCGGGACACCATCGCGGTGAACCTGAAGCTCGACGAGCTGATCCGCGCCAATGAGAACGCGCGCAATCGGATGCTGGCGCTTGAGGATCTGACCGAGGATCAGCTGAAGGCGCTCGCTGAGCGCTATGCCGCGCTTGCCCGCCAGAGCGAAAACCGCTGACGGCGACACGGCCGTTTGGGAGTATGGCAAGCGGGGCAAAGGCGCGGTAAGAGAGTGGTGCGAGGCTGCGGGATGCCGGAGCGGGGTGCACCAGCGGCGAGGCTGGTCCGCCGAGGCTCGCAGCGCGTCGGGACCGATGCTGCCGCTCCGCCGAGCGCGGCA
>DATEPN010000414.1:0-24398 GCA_035273225.1 Acidobacteriaceae bacterium
CACGATGGCCGACGCGATCCGCCAAACCATCTGGAGTGTCGATCGCGGCGTTCCGGTCCCGACCGTCCGCGCGCTGGGCGGCCTCGTCGCCGACTCCGTCGCGAACCAGCGTTTCGAGATGGACCTGCTGCTCGTCTTTGCTGTCAGCGCACTCTTTCTCGCCGGTCTCGGCGTATACGGAGTGGTGATGTACTCCGTCGTGCAGCGTTATCGCGAGATCGGACTGCGCATGGCGCTCGGAGCACAGCGCGCGAATGTCTATCGCCTGGTTCTGCGCGATGGCCTGCTGCCCGTCGCTGCAGGTGCTCTGGCCGGCATCGCGCTGGCCTTTGGAGTAAGTCGCGTCATCAGCAGTTTGCTCTTCGAGGTAAGCCCCTACAACCCGGCTCTGGCGCTGGGGGCCATGGCTGTGCTGCTGGCGATCGGGACAGCGGCGTGTCTGCTGCCGGCGCGCCGCGCGGCGGCCGTCGAACCCATGCAGGCATTGCGGTCGGAGTAGCTACAGGCAACACCAGGGAAAGAAACATGGTCAACGACTTCAAATTTGCATTCCGGCAACTGCGAAAATCGCCAGGCTTTGCGCTCACGGCCGTGTTGACGCTGGCTCTGGGCATCGGCGCGAACACCGCCATCTTCACGCTGGTCGATTCCATCATGCTGCGGCCGCTCCCATTCCCGCAGCAGGATCGGCTGATGCGGATCAACTACGGCGGCGGAGACGCGACAGCAGCGTTCTTCCCGAAAGGCTGGCTGCGCGCGCTCGGCGAACGCTCCACGAGCTTTGCAGGCATCAGCGGATTCGGTCCGAACGCCGAGTCCAACGTTGGCGACGCGAACTCCGCCACCCGGGTCTTCGGCGCCGCGGTGATGGTCAATGCGCTCGATGTGGCGGGCGTTCATCCCGTTCTCGGCAGATTCTTTACGGCAGACGATGCAAGAGCGAGTCACGATCCGCTCGTCATCCTGAGCTACGGATACTGGCGGCAGCACTTCGCCGCGAATCCCAATGTGATTGGGCAGACGCTGCGCATTGACGGTATCCAGCGTCGCGTCATCGGAGTGATGCCGCCCGGCGTGCACTTTCCGTATGCAGACACGCAGTTTCTGACCCCCGTCACATTCAAGGGCGGCGACGTATACGATCCGTGGCTTGATTTCGATCTCCGCGGATTTGGCCGGCTCAATCCCGGCGTGACTCCGGCGCAGGCGCAGGCCGAGGTGCGGCGCCTCCAGAAACTGCTGCTGCCTTCGTTTCCGTGGATCATGCCCGACATCTGGGCGCGCGACATGACCATCGTTCCGCTGCTGGAGCAGGAAGTCGGCGCGATGCGTCCACGGCTGCTGCTGCTCTTCGCCGCCGTGGGTCTCATTCTTCTCATTGCCTGCGCGAATGTCGCCAACCTGCTGCTGGCGCGAGCCGCGGGGCGGCAGCGCGAGATTGCTGTCCGCAGCGCGCTCGGGGCCTCCGGTGCGCGTCTGGTCCGCCAACTGCTCGCCGAAAGCGTTGTGCTGGGCGCAGTCGCCGGCCTCGTGGGACTGATCGCCGCCGTCACCAGCCTGCAGGCTCTCGTCCGTTTTCTGCCGCCCGACACGCCCCGCCTGAGTGACGTTTCGCTGCACTGGCCGGTCTTCCTGTTCGCGGCGGCCGCCTCGGTCGTCACCGGCTTCCTCTTCGGCCTGATTCCGGCGCTGCAGATGGCCTCGCCCAACCTCCGCGACTCGCTGCACGCAGGAAGCCGCAGCGTTGCCGGCAGGGCGGGACAGTTCCGCGTATCCATGCTGCTGGTCGTCGGGCAAATCGCGCTGTCCGTCGTCGTCATCACGGCGGCCGGCCTTATGCTCCACAGCCTCTGGACTCTTACGCAGGTGAACCCAGGCTTTCGGACCGATCGAATCGTCACGGCCGAGGTCTCGCTCGACGCGACCACGTGTCCCCCAATCGTCGCCGGGAACAGCGCTCCTCTGCGCGGACACTGTCAGCAATTCTTTCTGACGCTGCTGAAGCGGCTGCGTGGCATTCCGGGACAGGAGAGCGTCGCCCTGACGGATCAACTCCCGCTGCACGCGCAGGACGGCAACTACGTCTACGACGCGGAGGGCCATCCTCGCGAGCCGCGACAGGGCGCATTGCTGGCGGATGGGCGCACGGTCTCTCCGGGCTACTTCGCGACCCTGGGTATCGGCCTCGTCCGCGGACGACTGCTGAACGATCAGGATTCCTCCGGCGCCAGCAGGGCAGTCGTCATCAGCGAGCACATGGCGGACAAGCTCTGGCCAGGCCAAAATCCCCTTGGCAAGCACGTCATCGATGTCGGCGCGGAGAAAACAGCCGGCGTATGGGACCCAAAGGAGGCTTCCGTCGTTGTCGGTGTCGTGAATAATACCCGCGAACGAACGCTGGCCAGCGGCTTCGGCGACGAGGTCTATGCGCCGATGGTCCCGCTGCTCGAGCAGCCAGTCATGTATGTCCTGTTGCGCACCCGGCTCACCACAGAGCAGGCCGCCGCTCAGATACGTCAGGCGGTCGCCGACGTCGGTCCGCAGGTACCCGTGACGCGCGTGCAGACGCTGGACGAAGTCGTAGCCGCATCGGAATCCGCGCCGCGCGCCCTGACGCTTCTGCTGCTCTGCTTCGGCGGACTCGCTGTCCTTATCGGCGGTGTCGGCGTCTACAGCCTGATCGCCTACATCGTGAGCTGGCGCACCCGCGAGATCGGGATTCGTCTGGCGCTCGGTGCACAGCGCTGGCAAATCGTGCGCGACGTGGTGCGGCAGAGCCTCGCCCTCGCGTTCGCCGGCTCGCTCATCGGCCTCACCGCCGCCGCCTTCACCGCGCAGTTGCTGCGCAGCTTCCTGTTCGGCGTCAGGATTATCGATCCGATCACCTTCTGCGCCGTTCCGCTGCTCATGACCGCGATCGCACTCGCCGCCGCCTGGATCCCCGCCCGCCGCGCCGCCAGCGTGGATCCAATGCAGACACTGCGCATGGAGTGAGCACCGCATTCAGCAGAGAAGGACCAAAATCCGGGAACGCCGCAGGTCCGGAACGCGTATCTCTCCCTGACGAGAAGCGGAGAAGGGAAGAGGAGAGGCCGATGTTTTCTGACTTCAGGCTGGCCATACGGCAACTGCGCAAATCACCGGGATTTGCCGTCACTGCGGTTCTGACATTGGCGCTGGCCATCGGCGCGAATGCCATCGTCTTCAGCGTCCTCAACGCGCTCGTCCTGCGCCCCCTGAACGTGCCCCGTCCTGACAGCCTTTACATGCTCCAGCGTGGCCAGGACCGCTCGCCCTCCCAGTCGTATCCGGATTACCTCGACCTGCGCGCGCAGAATCGCACCTTCGAGGACCTTGCGGTTTACAACATCATGGGCGCCGCCGGAATCGACACTGGCAACAATCCCTCCACGATGTGGCCGTACATGACCAGCGGCAACTACTTCGACGTGCTGGGAATCAAGCCTTACCTCGGCCGCTTCTACTCGCCCTCCGATGAGCACGGCAAGAACAGCGTGCCGTACGTCGTGCTGACCTACGCCTACTGGCACAGCCACTTCCATGCCGATCCATCCGCGGTCGGAAAGACCGTCGAGATCAACAAACATCCGTACACAATCCTCGGAGTCACGCCGCAGAGCTTCCGCGGAACCGAACTCTTCTTCGCGCCCGCTCTCTTCATGCCGCTTGTCGATCAGGAGCAACTCGACGGATGGGATCCGCTGCCGCATCGCGGTTCCCATTCCATGTGGATCATCGGCCACCTGAAGCAGGGCGTAACGCCATCGCAGGCCACGGCCGACATGAACCGCATCGCGACCTCGCTGGCCAGGGCCTATGTGAAAGACGACGACGGCCTCAGCTTCACCCTCGCAAGACCTGGTCTCGTCGGCGACACCCTGGGCCGTCCGGCCCGTGCCTTCATGGCCGGACTCATGCTGCTGGCCGGCCTCATCCTCCTCGCGGCCTGTGCGAACCTGGGTAGTCTCTTCGCAGCGCGAACTGCCGATCGCGCGCGAGAGATCGCCGTGCGCATGGCGCTGGGATCGCGTCGGGCCCTCATCGTGCGCCAATTGCTCAGTGAAGCCGTTCTGGTGTCGATCACCGGCGGGATCATCGGGCTTCTCGGCAGCGTTGTCATCCTGCGCTGGCTGAGCGCATGGCAGCCCGTGCCCGATATTCCCATCAACGTCCCCGTCAATCCCGACTTGAAGACTTACGCCCTGGCGCTGCTGCTGGCCGTCGTCAGCGGATTCCTCTTCGGTATGGTACCGGTGCGGCAGGTGCTGCGCTCCGATCCGTGGCAGGTCATTCGCTCCGGTTCCTCGGTTGCAGCCGGCATGCGCCGATTCACCGCCCGCGATGTGTTGCTGGTCCTGCAGATCGCTATTTGCGCCGTGCTGGTCACGGCCTCCCTCGTGGCTGTGCGCGGACTGGTGCGGTCGCTGCGCAGCAATTTCGGCTTCAGTCCGCAGAACGTCATGCTCGTCCACACCGACCTCCAGATGGCCGGGTACACCGGAGAAAAGCAGCCACAGGTGCAGCAGCGCATGCTCGACGCGGCCGCTGCCATTCCCGGAGTAACCTCGGTCGGATATGCGGATCGCCTGCCGCTCAGCATTGGCGGCAATGATTCCAGTGTGTACAAGGACAGCACCACCGACTTCCGATCGAGCAACGCCATCGGTGACTCGCAGCAGTTTGACATCTCCCCGAACTATTTCTCCGCCGCTCAAACCGCGCTGATTGCCGGGCGTACCCTCACGCTGCACGATGACGCGAAAGCTCCATTTGTCGCCGTCGTGAATCGTGAATTTGCCCGCAAAGTATTCGGTTCGGTGCAGGCAGCCGTGGGCGGCCATTTCAAAATCTGGGGCGGTACGCGCGTGCAGGTCGTCGGCGTTGTGGAGCAAGGCAAGTACGAAACTCTGACCGAAGATCCAAAGCTCGCCATGTTCTTCTCGTTCCTGCGGCAGCCCGGTGGCAACACCTGGCTGATCGTGCGCTCCCAGCGCGATCCGCAGGAGATCGCCGCCGCTCTCGAGCGCACCATGCGCAGCGTCGATCCAGGCATGCCCTTCGAAATCAAAACGTGGAACCGCGAGCTGAGCTCCGCCCTCTTCGCCGCACGCGTCGCGACCGTGGCTCTGGGCGTATTGGGGCTCCTGGGAGCGATGCTCGCCGTCACCGGCATCTTCGGAATGGCCTCCTACGTCGTCAGCAAGCGCTTCCGCGAACTCGGCATCCGCGTCGCGCTCGGTGCGGCGAAGCAGCATGTTCTCCGTGCGGCGCTGGGGCGCGCCTTCCGCCTGCTGGCGCTTGGTTCACTCGCCGGCATCCTCCTTGGCGTCCTGGCGACGAAACTGCTCTCCTACATCGTCTACGAAGCCACCCCGAAAGACCCTCTGGTCCTCGGCGGAGTCGTCCTCATGATGCTGACCCTGGGATTGCTGGCCTCCTGGATCCCCGCGCGCCATGCTCTCGGCGTCGATCCGATGATCCTCCTCCGCGACGAGTAGAGCGGACTGGGTCCAGGAAAAAGAAGGCCGCCACTGCGTCCCCCGGGCCGCGACTTTCGTCTCTTGCGCGGGTCCTCATCCCAGGAGCAGCGTGTGCCTATGCCCCTTACCCCGCGCCTCGTAGCCCTTCTGCTGGCATGCGTGACGGCGATGCCGCCCGCCGATGCCATCGCGCTGCCACGTAAAGAAGGCAAACAGAAGATTGCCGCCGAATCCTCACCACTCACCGAGGACCAGCGTGTCCTGCACGCCCTGAATCGGCTCACCTTCGGCCCCCGTCCCGGCGACGTCCAGCTCGTCGAGAAAATGGGTCTCCAGCGGTGGATCGACCTCCAGCTCAACCCAGCGAAGATCGACGATTCCGCGCTGGAATCGCGCCTCAGCGCCTATCCGGCCATGCGCCTGAGCCTGCATGACCTGGTGCAGCGCTTCCCGTCGCCTGCAATGATCCGCGCCGCCGACCGCGGCCGGTTGCCAATCCCGGGCAATCCCCTGGAACGCGCCATCTACCGCAACCAGATCGCCCAGTTCCGCGCGCGACGGGAGAAGAAGGCCGAGCAGTCCCAGTCGAACGTCGTTGCGAAGCAGGGAGAACCCGCCATTCCAGGAACCGGCACACAACCGGACCAGATGGCCCCCGACGCAATGCAGCCCGGCGACAGCGCGAATGAAATGCAGCCGCCGGCAGAGACTCCCCCCGATATGCAGCGCGTCGAGGAGAAGCTCTACGCGGACCTGGATGCAACGAAGATCCTGAACCTGCCGCCCGATCAGAGGGTCAACGCCCTCGTGGCAATGCAGCCCGCCGAGTTTCGCGGCTTCCTGCAGCACCTGACGAGGCCGGACCGTGTCGCCCTCTTTGCCGACCTCTCGCCCATGCAGCGCGAGACGGTCTTCGCGCTGATTAATCCGCAGCTGGTCGTCGGCGGAGAAGTGCTGATCACGCGCCTCCTGCGCGACATCTGCAGCGAGCGTCAGCTCGAAGCCGTGATGACCGATTTCTGGCTGAACCACTTCAACATCTACCTGCGCAAAGGCCCGTTCGCCCCCTGGTACCTGGCTCAATATCAGGACCAGGTCATTCGTCCGCATGCGCTGGGCAAGTTCGAAGATCTCCTCGTCGCCACAGCGGAGAGTCCCGCGATGCTCTTCTATCTCGATCAGACGGAGAGCGTCGGCCCGCACTCGTTCGCCACATGGCGTGCCGGCAGCCTGCCGCAGGCGAAAGGCCGTCCTCTGGGCATCAACGAAAACTACGCGCGCGAGCTGATGGAACTGCACACCCTCGGCGTCGACGGTGGATACACCCAGCAGGATGTCATCGAAGTCGCGAAGGCCTTCACTGGCTGGGATATCGAACGCCCGGCGCAGGGCGGGGAATTCGTCTTCAATCCGCGTCGGCATGAGCCTGGGCCGAAGCGAGTGCTCGGCCGCACCATCGCCCCGGGCGGACAGAACGAAGGCTTGCAGGTGCTGCACATGCTGGCCATCAGTCCCGTCACCGCCCATCACGTGTCGTTCCAGCTTGCACAGCGCTTCGTCAGCGACACGCCGCCTCCGGCGCTGGTGAATGCCATGGCGGCGACCTGGGTGAAGACGGGCGGTGATATCCGCGAGGTCCTGCGAACCATGCTCGCGTCGCCGCAGTTCTGGTCGCCTGAAGTCGTCCGCGCGAAGGTCAAGACGCCCGAGGAGTACGTCATCTCCGCGGTGCGCGCAACCGGAGGCGACGTAGTCCACCCAGCCGCGCTGGTGGAATCAATCGCTCAGCTTGGCATGCCTCTCTTCGGCTGTCAGACGCCAAACGGCTATGCCTGGACTGCGGATGCATGGCTGAACAGCGGACAACTGCTCGACCGGATGAACTTCAGCCTGGCCCTCGCCGACAACAACGCGGGAACAGCGATGCACTGGGACGAACTGATGGCTCTGGGATCCGGCACGATGCCTGACGGCAAAGAAGCGCGTCTCGAAACTCTGTTGCTGAATGGAATGGCCTCCGCGCAGACGCACAACGCCGCGCTGGCCCAGCTGTCGCAGCAGAAGACAGCAGCCGACACCTCGCCGGGGACTACCCAGCGTCCTCGCCCGGCGAACTTCGTGCGACCGCGGCAATTCGGACCGCTGCTGCAGGCCGCCGCGCCTCTGCCGCCGCCGGTAGATCAGGACGCAGCGCTGCTGGCGGGTCTGCTCCTCGGCTCACCCGATTTTCAAAGACGTTGATGCCGGGCTGTTGCTCACCGGTGATGAGCGACAGCCCGCGGAAGTCAGAATCAGTCGGCGTGAACCGTCTGCGGCGTAGACTTCTTCCTGCTGAAGACCCCCAGCAGGCCTTCCATCATGACGTACAGCACCGGAATGATGACCAGGTTCAGGATGGTCGACACCACCATACCGCCGATGATGACGGTGCCCACGGAACGGCGGCCAAGTGCGCCGGCGCCTGTGGCGAAGTAAAGCGGCAGTACGCCCAGGATAAACGCGAACGACGTCATCAGAATGGGTCGCAGCCGTAGTTCCGCGGCTTCGATCGCGGCGTCATAAATGCTCCGGCCCTGCCGCCGCAGCTGCTCGGCGAACTCCACAATCAGGATGGCATTCTTCGCAGCCAGTCCGATGAGCATGACCAGGCCGATCTGGACGTACACATCATCCGGCATTCCACGCAGGGACACCGCGCCCAGCGCTCCCAGAACCGCCATCGGCACTGAAAGCAGAATGATGAACGGCAGGGCGAAGCTCTCATACAGCGCCGCCAGCGTGAGATAGACCACGACGATGCCCAGGCTGAAGATGACGACCGCTTTGCCGGCGGACTCAATCTCTTCGAGCGAAAGGCCGGTCCACTCGAACTGCATCCCGGTGAGCATGTGCTGCTTCGAGAGCGCCTCCATCGCCTTCAGCGCCTCGCTGGAACTGACGCCGGGCTTACCCGAACCCGTGATTTCCGCCGAGCGGAAGAGATCGTAGTGATAAATCACCTGCGGTCCGGCCGCCTGCTGAATGCTGACCAGGTTGTCGAGAGAGATCATCTGGCCGGTGCCGGAGCGCACGTAGAATCGGCGCAGATCAGCCGGCGTCATACGGTTCGATTGCGATGCCTGCACGTACACACGGTAGGAGCGATTATTGAAATCGAAATCGTTGACATACGACGATCCCATGAAGATGCTCAGCGCCGAGCTGATCTGGCTGAGCGGTACATTCATGGCCAGCGCCTTCTCACGATCGATGGTGACCAGAAGCTGCGGGTCATTGGCGCTGTAGCTGGTGTACAGATTCGTCAGGTCCTTGCTTTGTGCGCCGGCGAACATGATCTGATGCGCAACCCGGTCCAGATCGGCGAGCGTGTTTCGCCCGGTGTCCTGCAGCTCGAAATCAAACCCGCCATACGTGCCCAGTCCCTGAACGGCCGGCGGCTGCACCATGATCACGAGGCCGCCAGGAACCATAAAGAGTTTGGGCGAAAGCATCGCCTGAATGTCGGCAGCAGTATGTCCCGCGCCCTCCTTTTTTCGCTGATCCTGGCTGATCAGGGGCACGAAAATCAGGCCGAAATTCGACTGGCTGGCTCCGGAGAGACTGAACCCCATTACGGCAAAGGTGCCGTAGACGTCCTTGTCCGCGCGGATAACCTCAGTCGCTCGCTCCGCCACGCCGGCGGTGTAACTCAGCGAAGCGCCAGGCGGCGCCTGGACGATGCACATCAGATAGTTCTGGTCCTCGCTCGGCAGGAAAGCGGTGGGAACACGCATGTAGAGCCACACGGCCCCAGTCAGCCCGACGAAGAACAACAACAGGACCACATAGCGCGCGCGCAGGACGCCGTGAGTCAGATGCCGATAGCCGCGGTTGATCGCGTGCAGGCCTCGATCGATGTAACCGAAGAGCCCATGCTTGACTCCTTCGCCCCGCAGGATCAGAGCGGCCAGCGACGGCGACAGGGTCAGCGCATTGAATGCCGAAATTGCGATGGAGAAGGCAATCGTCAGCGCGAATTGCCGGTAAAGAATGCCCGTTGTCCCCGGAAAGAACGAAACCGGCAGAAATACGGAGATCAGCACCAGCGATGTCGCGATCACCGCGCCGGTGACCTCGCGCATGGCGGCGGAGGTGGCGTGATGCGGCTCCCGATCGCCCTGGGAAATGTGGCGCTGCACGTTTTCGATCACCACGATGGCGTCGTCTACCACCAGACCAGTCGCCAGCGTGATACCGAACATCGTCAGGGAGTTGATCGAAAACCCAAAGATCTTGATGAACGCGAAGGTGCCGACCAGCGATACCGGAATCGTGATCGCTGGAATGATCGTCGCGCGCCAGTCAAGCAGGAACAGGAAGATCACGGCCACGACAATCGCAATGGCCTCGCCCAGGGTGACGACGACTTCGCGGATCGAATCGCCGACCACCGTCGTCGTATCGAAGGGGATGACGTATTGAAGCCCCGGAGGAAAGTTTTTCGAGAGCCGGTCCAGCTCGGCTTTGGCCAGCCTGTCCACCTCGAGCGCATTCGCGTTGCTGAGCTGCTGTATGCCAACGCCGACGGTCGTTTGACCGTTGTACTTCATGTCCGTGGAATAGGTTTCCGCGCCCAGCTCGGCGTGGCCAACATCACCAAACCGGACAATACCCCCCGGGGTGCTCTTCAGAATTAAATTGTTAAACTGCCGCGGATCGCTGAGCCGGCCCACGACGCGCACCGGAATCTGAAACGACTGTGTCGTGTCCGAGGGTGGCTGGCCGATTTGCCCCGCCGGAATCTCGACGTTCTGCTCCGTCAGTGCGTTGGCCACATCCGTCGCGGTCAGTCCGCGCGCCGCGAGGCGGTCCGGGTCGATCCACAGCCGCATCGCGTATTTGCGCTCACCGAAAATCAGAACATCGCCGACTCCGGGGATTCGCTTCAGGGCGTCACGGACGTAGACGTCGAGATAGTTGCTGATAAACAGATTCGAATAGCGCTTGTCGGGCGATACAAACGCAGCGGCAAAGACGAAGTTTGAATTGGCCTTGCTGATCGTAACGCCCGTGTTCTTCACGGCCTGCGGCAACCGGCCCTGCGCTGCCTGCACCCGGTTCTGCACGTCGACGGCCGCGATATTCAGATCGTAGCCGCTGCGGAACGTGGTGGTGATCGCGCTGGTTCCGTCGTTGGAACTCGCCGAAGAGATGTAGTGCATCCCTTCAACGCCGTTAATCTGCTCTTCGAGTGGAATGGTGACGGCGGATTCGACGGTCTGCGCGTTGGCGCCCACGTAGTTGCTGACGACCGTCACCTGTGGTGGCGCCAGCTGCGGGTACAGAGAGATAGGCAGTGTCGGGATCACTACCGCGCCGGCAAGAACAATCAGCAGTGCGCAAACCGTGGCAAAGACGGGGCGGTGAATAAAAAAATCTACCAAGCGAGCCTCGCAGTTCTTCCGGTGACCAGGGATTGAGTTCCAGGTTTAGGCGCCAGGACGGGTATTATTGCCACCGGCCGGCGCTCCGGGAAGGGGCATCACCGGCATGCCGTCGACCAGCATCTGTGTGCCCGAAACGATAACTTTGTCGCCGTCTGTGAGCCCACCGAGCACCGCGTAGTTGTTGCCTACGGTGTCTCCCAGAGAGACGGCTTGCTGGTGTGCGACAAATCTTCCATTCCCCGCACTCTGCGCAACATACACAAAGGCCTGCCCCCCGAGGCGTGTGACCGCAAGGACCGGGACGATCGGTTTGTTCGTGACACCCCAGACCACCCGCGCCTTCACCAGCTGCGCAGTGCGCAGAGCCGGCGATCGTACCGGCGCCTTCACCAGGATTCCCTGAAGCTGGTTGTCCACCTGCGGCGACACAAAGTCGATCGACGTATTCTCGATAGGCTTGCCTTCGTTGTCGACAATCTGCACACCAAGCCCGTTGCGCACCGACGCAGCCCGTTCCGTCGGAATATAGATGTAAGCCTCGAGATCCTTGTTCTCATCCACCGTGGTCAGCATCGTGGACGAAGAAACGTAGTCCCCCACGTGCACCGGAATGTCGCCAACGATCCCATCGAACGGCGCCGCAATCCGGTAGTAGGCGAGTTGCTTCTCCTGCTGATTCTGGAGCGCGACCGCCGCTTCATAATCGGCCTTTGTATTGGCATAAGCCTGCTCCGCCTGGTCCGCCGCATCTTTGCTGATCACGCCCGCAGTGAGCAGCTTTCTTTGCCGTTCCACCTCGACCTGGTTGTACTTATAAGCCGCGAGTTTTTGCTGGACCGTAGCGGCTTGCGACGCGACCGTCGCCTCCTGCTTCGCAGGATCGATCTGCATCAGCAACTGCCCGGCTCGGACGTGTTCGCCCGAATGGACAAGGATCTGCGTCAGATTCCCGTCGACCTGCGGATTGATCGTCGCTGAACGCCGCGACTTAATCGTTGCGACGTATTCGTCGCTGGTCGGTACCGGGGCAGCCGCTACCGTCAGGGTCTGCACGGGCATCGCCTGCCCGGCAGGAGCCGCCGCCTGTTTCGATTGAGCGTTTGTGCAGCCGGCCAGACCTGCTGCAACGGCCGACGAGAGAACAAAAATTGCGAATTGTGCGTGCGTTTTCAAAACCTGGTCCTCGGAAACCGCTCGTATCGAACTGCAAATATTTCGAAGAAGGGAACCCCTCAGGATACGACAGTTGCATCAGCAGCAGCTGCTGCCTTCACACCTGTCAATAGCGATCTTTGGATTCAGCAGAGAGGCAGCGCGCTTCAAAAACGTAAGCGGACGATGACCACTTAGGTTCTTGTCAGCAGGGGATACTGACAACAAAAAGGCGAGTTGTCCGTTTTCGAACAACTCGCCCTTTCTTTTTAAGGAGGCCCGGGGTAATTCAAATCTCTTCCTGCGGTTCCGACCGCAGGCCAATCCGATCCCCTCGGGTCAAGTCATCAAAGGATGGCAGAAAACGCTGGAGATTCCTGCCTTTGCTTCCAGTGGCTTGCGTACCAATGGTCCGGCGACTCCGCTGTTTATCCGGCTATTCAGACCGGTTCTGCTTCTTGTCTGCCCGGACTCCGCTTCAGCCACGGAAGCACCTTAGCCCGCGGTAACTTCCCCTCCAAAGTAGAGAGGCTGAAGTTCCAGCAGCGGCCGGAAAGGCATGTTCACAGCGCGAGCCTCCCGTCCGCCAACTTCGGGGCATTTTAAGGTGTTTCGCTTGGTTTCCGATTCAGTTGGTTGCGTCCAGCGAGTGGACATCCATCCTCCTTCTTCGGGATTGAAGCGTTACCTCTTAATCAATAAGACAACATTCCCGCGAATCGCGTTGCCACGTCATGCCGACGCGGCAGCAGCCTTGTTCCGCGCGCGAACCTTAAACCAGATCGGCGATCCTGCAAAGCCGAAGGCCGCGCGAATCTGATTCTCGAGGAAGCGCTCAAACGAAAAGTGCAGCTTCACATCGCGATCCGTGAAGAGCACGAAGGTCGGTGGCGCCACCGCAGCCTGCGTCATGTAGAAAATTCGCATCCGCTTTGCCATCGGCACGCTGGCGCGCTGGAAATCGATCTTTTCCAGGAAGCGGTTCATTTGTCCGGTGGACACGCGCTTCCGCCGCTCCGCCGCCACCTTCAGCACCTCGTCCAGAACCCGCGAGACATTCCGGCCCTCCGTCGCCGAAATAAACAGCGCCGGAGCGTAGCTCAGGTACTTCAGCACCGCCCGGAGCTGCCGCTCGAAAATTGCCTTGTCCGCGGGTGGCTTGCCGTCCGTCCGCCCCGTCGTGACCAGGTCCCATTTATTCACCACGATCACCACGCTCCGTCCGCTCTCGTGCGCATACCCGCCAATCGTCGCGTCCGACGCCGTAACCCCTTCCGTCGCGTCGATTACCAGCAGAGCCACATCCGCCGATTCCAGATGCCGCCGTGCCATCACCACCGACAGCTTCTCGGCCATCAGCTTCGTCTTCCCCTTCCGCCGGATGCCGGCCGTATCGATGATGCGGAGCGATTTGCCCTTGTAGTCGATCACCTCGTCGACGGCATCACGAGTGGTTCCAGCGATCGGCGAGACAATCGCCCGCGTTGTCCCGGTCAGGGCATTCAGCAGCGTCGACTTCCCGACATTGGGTCGCCCGATGACAGCCACGCGCGTCTCATGCTGCTCAAATTCGCCGTGGGTCCGATGCGCTGCCGGTTCCGAGGCGCGCTCTTCGATCGCCGTTTCACTCGCGCTCTCGCCCTCCGCCGCCGGGAGCGCGGCAAAGACTTCATCCAGCAGATCCCCAACGTTGTGGCCGTGCTCGGCCGAGACCGCGATGAGATTCCGGATCCCAAGCTGCCGGAAGTTCTCCGCCGCAGCATCCATCCCCTCCGCGTCGATCTTGTTCACGGCGAGGAACAACGGCTTTCCCAGGCGCAGCAGCAGCCGTGCCAGGTCCAGATCAGGCCCCGCCAGTTCCGTCCGTCCGTCCACTACCATCACGATGGCTTGCGCCTCCTCCAGCGCAAACCGTGCCTGGCGGAAAATCTCAGCCGGGATGAGCGCCTCGTCATCGGGGACGATCCCGCCGGTATCGATCAGCCGGGCGGTCCGTCCATTCCAGCTGACTTCGCCGTAGATCCGGTCCCGCGTGATCCCTGGCTCATCACCGACAATCGAGCGCCGGCTTCCTGTCAGGCGGTTAAACAGCGTCGACTTGCCCACGTTCGGACGGCCGACGATCGCGATGACCGGAAGCGAAGATACCTCACCCCCGCTGCCGGGGAGGGTTGAGGCGTGATAATGCGGGCGTGAGGAGCGTTGGCGAGCCATTCTCCTCGATTATCGGCTGTCAGGGCAGCCGCTGGAAAGGCAGCCTTCCCGCTCGTTCAGCGGCGCCGCCTCCGCCCCTCCGCACGCAGACGTGCTTCAGTACTCCGGATTAAACAGGTAGAGGTAATGCCCAGTCGCGTCATTCTCCAGCCACCGAAGCTGTGCCGAATGGAAATCCGGTCCCTCGAATTCGCCCTGAATGCCGGTGGAGAGCAGCAGGCGCATCGTGCCATCAAACATCCGCAGTCCGTACAGTTGGCCTTCCGCATTGCCGATGTAGACAAAGCCACGCCGCCAGCTGACGCCCTGAATGTGACCCACATGTATGGGCAGCGGGATCGTCCCCTCCAGTTGCCAGTTCGTCTTGTCGTAGACGAACAGCTTATCCGGCACGCAGTAGGAACTCACGATGGCCTTGCCGGTGTGCCGGTCGATCGTCATGCCGGAGGCCTCTGGCTGATACGCCGTAATGTCGGCGCTGCTCAGCGGCGCCAGGCTCGTCCCGTCGAATACCTCGACGTCTATAGGCCCGTCCGGGACAGAACAACCATGCCAGTCCTGAACCACCGAGTACACCCGCCCCTCGTAGTAATCACCCGCTCCCTGATGATCCGTGTTTGGCAGAAGGGCGTCGCTGCTGGCCAGCGGCGTGAGCGTGAGATACGTGCTGCTCAACGTCAGAGTTCTGCTGGCGAAGAAATAATGCAGATCCGTGCCATCCGGCGCGGTCCCATAAGCGTAGCCCTGGTTGGCATGGATGTCTGCGGAAACGCCGGCCGGCGTAAAGCCGCGGATCCATGGTCCTGTGATCGCCGCTTCATTCGCGTACGCGCTGGGATGATGGGATCCTGCTACCTCTGTACCGCAGCCTGTGGGGAGAAGGGATGCCAGGGTGGTGGCGGCAATCCCAAAATAAAGCGAATACCGCTTCTTGCTCATCGATCTGTTCAGGTATCCGAGTGGGGGGCCTCATTACCTGCCTCTTGGGGAGTTCTGATGCTCTACTGTAGGGGCCAAATCACCAGGGGAGCAAGTTTTTATTCAGCACACAAAGGCTCGTCCGGTTACGTTAGGTTCACCCCGAAGTGGCACGCGTGGAGCGCTGCCTGGACACCCCAGCAATCGCCTACGACACCGTCTCCGCGCTGTACCGGGCGATCAGCCCCGTTTTTACCGCATGCCGGTAAACGCGCGTGAATGCCCGCCCCATCAGCACCAGATAAAGCACCGCCAGGCCTGCGCCGACCGCCAGCGTCAGGCCGGAGACGCGGTGCCCCATCAGCACGCCACGCATCCCCTCGAACACATAGCTCGGCGGGATGAGCCGCGCCAGCGCCTGCATCCAGTGGGGCAGGGTAGCCAGCGGGTAAAAGACGCACGCCAGCGGCGAGATGAACGCCGGAATCGGCCAGATGAACCATTCCGCCGCGGGACCGAAGCGCAGCACCAGCGCCGCCCCAAAGATGCCCAGCGAAATCCCGAAGACAAACAGGATCAGCAGAAAGGCCGCGAGCATCGCGCCGTACACGAAGAACGACAAGCCAAACACCAGCGTCGCCAGCGCAATCATCACCACCAGGCCGACACTGCTCGTCGCAATGCTCGAAAGCACCAGTCCCGACAGGTATTCGGACACCGACAATGGCGAAGCGAACAGGTTGAGGAAGTTGCGTGACCACACATCCTCGAGGAAGGCCGTCGTAATCCCCTGCATCACCCGCGCCATGAAGTCCCACAGCAGCACCGCTCCCAGCATGGCCGGGACAAAATTGAATCTGGCTGCCGATACGGAGTTCAGGTAGCGCGTGATGAATCCCCACAGCACAATGTCAATCGCCACCCAGGCGAACAGCGGTATCACGCGCGCTGGACTGCCCCGCAGGAGGTAGAACTGCCGCAGCAGAAGCGCCGCCGTCCTGCGCGCAAACAAACGCATCAGAGTTCCTCCTCCGACGGCCGCAGCGTCAGCGGCTCACGCGCAACGGCCACAAACAGATCTTCCAGCGTCTCGCGGCCGTAGCCCGCCGGCAACTCCCGCGGATCGCCTTCGAGCAGGATCTTCCCGCGCGACAGAAACATCACCCGGTGGCAGACGTCCGTCACCTCCATCATGTTGTGCGATGTCCAGAGCACGCCAACATCCGTGCGACGCGCAAATTCCTTGATCTCCGCCCGAATCTCACGCGCCGTCGCCGGGTCCAGAGACGCCGTCGGCTCGTCGAGCAGCAGCAGCCGAGGCTGATTCAGCATCGCCTTCGCCAGTGCCACGCGCGTCTGCTCGCCGGACGAGAGCACGCCACACTTGGTATCGCGAAAACGCTCGAGGTGGAATTCCGCAAGCACCGCTTCGACACGTTGCCGCAGATGAGGCACCGCATACAGCAGCCCGAAGACGCGCAGATTCTGCGCTACCGTCAGGTTGCCGGGCAGGGGAGCGTACACGGCCGCGAAATTCGTCCTCCCCAGAGCCTGACGGCGATCCCGGGCGAGATCGTAGCCGTCGATCCGGATCGAGCCCGACGTCGGCTCCAGCACTCCGAGGATCATATTGATCGTCGTCGTCTTCCCCGCGCCGTTCGGACCCAGCAGCCCCAGGATCTGGTGCGGGTGCACGGTGAACGAAACTCCGTCCACGGCGACAGTGCTTCCGTATTGTTTGCACAGTTGGCTGACCGCGAGGATCGGAGAAGAGTCAGATGCGGCGGTCTGCGGTTCAGCGTCGATCATCTGCACTCAGTTTTGCATCCGAGCGCTGCGGGGGCAAACGCAACCCGCCCCGCGACGTGCGCCGACCCTTCAGGACCCGAGATACAGCACGTGCGCAAACGTTCCGGTGCGCACGTTGTAGGCGAGGTACCAGCCTGGATCGTCGTTATCCGGATACAGCACGATGTCATCCGAGTCCCACATCCAGCCGTTGCAGTACGCCACATCCGCCGGCGCCACGCTGAAGTAGAATCCCCCGAACCAGAAGCGTTCCGGTCCGCCTCCAGCAAGCCGCCAAACATGACTGGCGCCGATCGCATAAGGGAAACGTCCATGCTGCCATGGACGATCGAGGCGGTAGTCGTCGCGATCATGCGCAGGATGACCCACCCAGCGATTCGTATCCGCATCGACATGCGGCGCGTTCGGATGTCCCGGGCGTTCGCCCCTGCCGTCTCGAGGCAGCGGTGTACGTTTCTCCGGAGGGCGCGGCGGAATATAGCCTCCGCCCACCTCAGGCGGACGCAGCGGCCCAGGAATGTGTACGCGGCCAGGCGCAATGTGCGACTGCCCCTGCGCGTGCGGCTGATCCCGGTCGCGTTGCTGCTGTGCGCCCAGCGGCAGTGCCGCAAGCGCAACCCCAAGCGTGACAATCCCGACCGTGCGTTTCATGCCATCCCTCCGGATCGCCTGCAACCCATCCAGCCTCCAGCCGGTATCCCGGAAGCTTGCTGCCAACCGCGATCCCTGTTACTGCAAACGGAAATTCCCCCGCAAAGTCGCGGTGCAGCAGAACTGCACAGAGCGCAGAGAGAAGCCGAAGTTCTGCAGCTCTAGTTCGAGCGCACTTCGAAGCTGGCGTTGTTGCGCCCGGAATTCTTCGCTACGTAGAGAGCAGTGTCGGCGCGGCTCAGCACTTCCCACACGTCTTCCGGATCGACACCCGGCCGGAACGTGGCGACGCCCAGACTGCACGTAAGCTGGATCTCACTGCCCGTCACCTTAAACTTCCGCGAACGGAACGCATCGAGCAGATCGTCAATGCGCCCCGGCGCCACGCTCATGTCCCATCCCGGCAGAATGAGCAGGAATTCCTCGCCGCCATAGCGGCCCACCAGGTCGTATCCGCGAGCGGCGGCACGCAGGCGCGACGCCGTTTCCCGCAGGATGTTGTCCCCACAGATGTGCCCGTAGTTGTCGTTGATCTGCTTGAAGTCATCCAGATCCGCCAGGATCACGCCCATCGGCTGCCGATCGCGAACCGAGCGAGAGACCTCGCGTTCCAGGTGTTCCAGAATCGCCGCGCGATTGAAGAGCCCAGTCAGCGCATCGTGCGTCGCCTGAATGTGCAGCTCGCGGCGAGCGGTCTCCAGAGCCGCCTTCTCCTCTTCCAGCTGCGCCGTGCGTTCGGCGACCACGCGCGTCAGCTCCCATTGCCGCCGTATCAGGCTGCGCGTGCGGAACGCGACAGTCGCCCACGCAAGCACCAGCGCAACCAGCCCGTAAAGAACATAGGCCAGCGGCGTTTCCGTCAGCGGCGGCCGCACCACAAAGCTGAAGGTTGCGCGCGGACGATTCCAGAGTTGGTCTGGGCTCTCCGCCTCCACGACAAACGTGTAGTGGCCTGGCGGCAGATTCGCATAACGCGCGCTGCGCGCATCCGCCGTCACCCAGTCTTTGTCGAGGCCATACATGCGGTAGCGAAAACGCACCAGCTGTGGCGCGACAAAGCTCGCCGCCGTAAACGCAACTTCCAGATTGCCTGACCCCGGCCCCACGCGGATGCCGTCGGTCAGCGGCAGACGGCGATCGTTGAACGCCACGTGCTCAATCAGCACGCGCGGCACGACGCGGTTCAGCGGCATGTGCGCCGGATCCACCACCGCCGCTCCGCCGATCGTCGCAAACCAGAGCCGGCCGTCGCGGGCCTTCCACGCGCACGGCATGCTGCCGAAGAGAGTCTCCGGGATGCGCAGCCCATCTGCCTGGCCATACGTCACCGCATGGACACTTGCGCCGCGAACCCCTGCGGTACGCTCCAACTCCGCCTTGGCAACTCGCGAAATTCCGTTATCCCCGCCCAGCCACAGATTGCCGGCGTTGTCCTCGAGGATCGATCCGATCGTCGTGTCCGGAACTCCCATGTCGGGTGTCCACGAGACCACCCTTCCTTCGCGGATACGGCTGATCCCGCCGCCCGACACTCCGGCCCAGATGCTGCCTTCCGCGTCAGCGTGGACGTACATCACATGGTCGCCAGGCAGTCCGTCCGCGGTGGTGTAGCGGGTGATCTTGTCGTGAAAGTACCGCTGCACGCCTCCGCCATCCACCGCCAGCCAGAGCGATCCGTCGCTCGACTGCGTGATGTACCGGACGATCCCTGTGTCGGTGACGTGGCGAAATTCGCCGTGCACGAACTCAGCGAACCCCTTCGGGTTATACCCAACCCAGATATGCCCATCGCGATCTTCGAACAGGGCATTGAGCGACGCGTCTTCCGCTCCTGGGTCGTGATACACCGTCACGCGGCCGTTGTTCCAGCGCGCCAGCGTGCCCCGTCGATATCCAATCCACAGGCTGCCATCGTGCGTAACGAGCAGAGAATACACGGCCTGATTCGGCAGCCCGTTTCGCTGGTTCAGCACCTCGACATGACCGTCGGGGAAGAGCCGGTCGACGCCGTTGTTGTCGGCTCCGATGTAGATGCTGCCGTCCTGCCCCTGCACCAGTTCGCCGATGTAGTTGCCGCTCAGACCCTCAGCCTTGCCAAAGACCGAGAAGCGTGCGTCGCGCAGCTGCACCGCACCGGAATCCAGCATGCCGACCCACAAATTGCCCTCGCGATCCTCAAACATCGCGTTCGAGCACAAATCGCTGGGCAGGCCGCGCGAGACATCGTATAGCTCCAGCTTCTCGCCGGCGAGCCGCCCAATACCGTGTCGGTCGAAGGCAATCCACAACGACCCGTCGCCGTCCACCTGGAGCCCCGCAATCTCTTTCCAGGGCAGCGGCGTTTTCGGAAGGATGATCCGGCCCTGCTCGATCTGTGCGATTCCATGCGCCACGGTCCCGATCCACAGCGACCCATCGGGCGCGGGAGCGAGCGAGGTGATGGTGTTGCCGGGCAGCCCGTCCTTCGTCGTGAAGGTGACGAAATGGCCCTCTTCAAAGCGCGACAGCCCATTTTCCGTGGCGACCCAAAGCGTGCCCCCCGAATCGACGGCAATCGCGCGAACCGCAGCATCCGCCAAACCATGGCCGCTGGTCCAGTTCTCCACGTGGCCGTCAGTGACGCGATTCAGGCCAAGCGCCGTTCCCACCCACAGCGCACCCTCGCGGTCCTCGCAGAGCGCCGTGATGTTGTTGTCCGTCAGGCCATCCCGGATCGTCAGAGTCGTAAACGAGCCGCCGTGAACCTCCGTCACCGAGGGACGGAAGTGGCTGAGACCGCTGTCCGTTCCCACCCAGAGCGTCCCGTCATGGCTCGCCGCCAGCGCCTGAATCAGGCTGGATGGCAGCCCCGGCGAATTGTGCGAGGTCAGCGTGACGAACCGCACCCCGTCAAAGCGGGCCAGCCCCTCCTCGGTCCCAAACCACAGGTATCCATCCGGCGTCTGGGCAAGCGCATGAACGGAATTTTCCGGTAATCCCGACTCATCGTTCCACGTGCTTTGCACGTATTGGGTAATCGCCTTGTGAGGGTCGAGGGCCGATGCCGGACGAGCAGCCGCGAGCAGCGCCACAAGGGCTGCCATCAGACAACTGCGAATTGGGAAGCCGAAATGCCTCATTCTGCCGGATTTACGCTGGGCCCTTTTGCAGACGGGACGGGCAATGAAGGCGAGTGCAACGGCGGGTCCGCTCAGGACCCGGAATCCAGCCCGTCTGGGAAGGAATTCGCCGCAGTATATCGCCCCTCTTCGGTCATCTCAACCTCTAGTTGGCAGTAGATTTCGTAACAAAATGGTGTTACCCACGGGGGTCCTCCAGACCATCCCCGTCCAGACCATTGTCCAGAAACTCCCAGCTGGCCGTCAGTTCTGCGCCCAAACCGCCGGCAATGCGGACGGCTGCCCTCTCAATCTCCCGCATCTGCCCGCCGAGATAATCCCTGCTGCGGGAGATCGCCGCAATCCCCAGCGTGGCCGATTGCCACGTAAGCGCCTCATCCAGTTCCGCAATCGACACGTTAAAGCCGTGGGCCAGCTTGTCCTTCAGACTGCGGACCACCTGCCGCCGGTCTTTGAGCGAATGGGCGTGCTCAATGCGAATTTCGAGAACCATCACCGCTACCGGCATGCAACCCAATCATAATCAGCCGCTCGCGAGAGCCGTGTCAGAAACATAAGACAGCAGAGCGCGTTGCGTCGAAGGTCACACCGGCGGCACTGTCGGCATCTTTGTATGTAGACAGACCACGAAAGACTCACAGGGAGCTGGACATGACACGCCACGGGCTTTTAGCAGGAATTCTCTTTCTGGGATGCGGCATGGTTTTCGCGCAGGAGCAAAATCCCACGACGACACAGCAATGGCCGCAGAACGGCCAGGGACCCCAGGGCGAAACCGCCAACGGTGAGCCGATCTACAAGATCAACGTCGTATCGCGCGACATCCCCGCCATCAACTACTTCCACCGCAGCGGCTCCTCCAAAGTTGGCTTCCGCGGCACGAGTCTCGCGCCCGATATCAAGGGAGACGCCGAAGTCAGCAGCCTCAACGGCCGCACTCTGATCAAAGCGCATTTCCAGGGTATCCAGCCGGCCAACAACTTCGGCGTGGAGTACCTGACCTATGTTCTGTGGGCCGTAACCCCCGAAGGACGCCCCACCAACCTCGGGGAACTGCAGTGGTCCCACGGCAGGGCGGACACCACCGTGACCACCAACCTCCAGTCCTTTGGCCTGATGGTCACCGCCGAGCCCTACTTTGCCGTCACCATGCCCAGCGATGTGGTCGTCGCGCAGAATTACGTGCTGCCCGATAAGACCTCGGGCGTGCTCGAAACCGTCGACGCGCATTACAGCCTGTTGCCCCGCGGAGCCTACTCCGAAACGGCAGGGCGCCATGCCGTTCTGCATCCGATCAGCACCAATGACCGCTCGCCGCTGGATCTCTACGAGGCCATCAACGCCGTCCAGATCGCCGAGGCCGGCGGAGCCGGTCAGTGGGCTCCGGACAGCCTGGCAACCGCGAAGCAGGACCTTGAAAACGCGCAGCAGATGGATATCCATCAGCAGAACATGAAGCAGGAGATCACCTATGCGCGCGAAGCGGTGCAGACCGCCGAAGATGCGCGCATCATGACCATCCGCAAAATCAAGGCGCACGACGAGGCCCAGGAACGCGCCGCCTCCGAAGCGGCCCAGCAGCGAGCACGCGACCAGGCCGACGCCGCGCAGCAGCAGGCGTTAGCCGCCCAGCAGCAACAGCAACAGGCGCAGCAAGACGCGGAGCAGGCGAAGGAGGAGCAGCAGCGCGCTCAGGAGCAGGCGGAGAAGGCCCGGCACCAGGCCGAGCAGGCGCGACTGGCCGCTCAGCAGGCCAATGCCGAGCAGCAGCAGGCGCTGGCTCAGGCGAACGCGGCGCAGCAGCAGGCCACCGCGGCAACACAGCGCGAGCAGGAAATGCGCGAGAAGCTCCGTCAGCAGCTCAACCAGGTTCTCCAGACGCAGGAGACCGCACGCGGCCTCATTGTCAACATGTCCGACGTGCTCTTCAACCTGAACAGCGCGCAGCTGAAGACCGACGCCCAGGTCAAACTGGCCAAAGTCTCCGGCATCCTGTTGACCTATCCCAACCTGAAACTCCAGGTCGAGGGCTACACGGACAGCACCGGCACGCCGGACTACAACCTGAAGCTCTCGGAGAAGCGTGCGACTTCGGTCGAAGCTTTCCTGATCCAGCAGGGCGTGCAGCCTGGCAACATCACGGCCCAGGGATTCGGCCAGGCCGACCCCGTCGCAAGTAACGCCACCTCTTCGGGCCGCGCGGAGAATCGCCGCGTCGAACTGGTGGTCTCCGGCAACGCTATCGGCGTCCAGCAGGAGCCCCCTTCGCAAGGTGCGATGAACCAGCCGGCCACTCCGGCGCAACCAGCCCCGGAGCCAGGCACCCACTGAGTGACCATGCAAAGCGAATCAACAGGCCACCGAAAAGGTGGCCTGTTTCTGTCCTCGAGCATTTAGGGCGTCGCGATGGGCGGCTCGGGATGCGACCAGAGGGCAGCAAGAGTCAGATAAAGATCAACGGTAGGTGCAGGTGGGCGAGTCTCGCTGATCGGCTTCTTCCCTGAGGAGAGAATCCACCAGGCGAGCGGTGCCTGCGTGATGTCATAGCCGGCATCGCGCATCAGCATGAGACTGACACGCGCACTTTGAGCCATTTGCCGGTGCATCCTCGTACCCTCGTCCACCCCGAGCGTCCGGGCTCCCGCCCAGAGCGCCCAGTAGGCTGGACTCTGCAGGTCAATTGCTTCTGCGGTGTAGAGGAGGGTCTTGCCCGCTCTCAATTCGTTCAGCGTCTCCGAAATGCGAAAATCCTGCTTCTCCAGAAGGGCGGCAATACTATCTGAGAGCAGCGCTGCGAGTTGCGAGTCGTTCCGCATCAGATCAACCGCCTCATGCGGAATGAGAATAGTCCCGTTCGGGAGAAGAACCGGGAATGCCCCCCAGTTCGCGTCAACTACGTCGAAACGAAAATGTATTTTGGAAAGATCTGAATCCGGGAGGGCCTTCTGATATTCGGGAATCAGCTTCTCGCCGATGGAACTGACCCTTGCCTGTGTCGGGGCGTCAGGCCGCGGCGGGATGCGCTTCAGGTCGATGCCCCGGAAATCAGCGCTCAGTGAACTCTGTTTCGGTTGCTGGCTGGCCGATGCAGGATCATAACCCGGCTTGTTGTGTCGCTTCTCCTCCTTAGGAGTGAGGACATTCGACATCAGCCGTACCTCACTTGCCACGACGATCCCGTCCGGGCGCATGTTGCCTTGATATTCGATCCAGGTATTGGTGTTCACCTCTTCCACGCTCTTAATCGAGCCCCAGAGAGTGATGTTTGCGCTGAACGGAATTACGATCCAGTACCCATCGGCCCGAACCATGATCGTGCCTGCAGGAAACCCCGGCGCATTGTGAATCGGCGGCGCATCGATCACCGCCGCGCCTCCCACTCCGCCGCCGATCTTCAGTACAGATTCGACAATCCGCGAAGCGTTGAGGGTGTTCTGGTCCTTGTGCAGCTTGCCCCAAACGGTGATCGACTCACCGAGTTGCGGAGTCTTTTTCGGGCAGCCGCTGAACGACGTGTCACTGTTGCTCCAGCCGCTGGAAGTTTTCTCGTCGCACAGGATTCGGATGGTGTTCACGTCGAAGTCCGACGGCGAAGCGGCGCGCGTTAC
>DATEPN010000415.1:0-5751 GCA_035273225.1 Acidobacteriaceae bacterium
GGTCGCGAACATCTGCGAAGCCGCCGGCGCCAGCGTCGAAGAAGTCGCGCAGGGAATCGGTCTCGACACCCGCATCGGCCCCAAATTCCTGCGAGCCGGCATTGGTTATGGCGGCTCCTGTTTCCCCAAAGATGTTGCCGCCTTCCGTCACGCCGCCGAGCAGATGGGCCTCGACTTTTGTCTTCTCAAGGAAGTTGAAAAGATCAATGAGGAGCAGAAGCGGCGTTTCTTTGAAAAGGTGCGCTCAGCGCTGTGGACTTTCCGCGGCAAGAAAATCGGCGTCCTCGGTCTCGCCTTCAAAGGCGGCACCGACGACATCCGTGAGTCTCCTGCGCTGGACATCCTCAAAAAGCTGCATCACGAGGGCTGCAGCATCATTGCTTTTGATCCGGCTGCCGAGGCTCGCGCGCGGGAAGTTCTCCCTCCCGGTGCTCATGTGCGCTATGCCGATGACCCGTACGCGGCGGCAGAAGGAGCGGATGCGCTTCTGATCCTCAACGACTGGCAGGATTTTGCGGAACTCGATCTGGACAAGCTTTACCGCGCACTGCGCTATCCGATCATCGTGGACGGGCGCAACCTCTATGATCCGGCAGCCATGGCCGCACGCGGGTTTACGTATCTGAGCGTCGGCCGTCCAACGGTTCCTCCGGCCCGCGATGTCGTCGGCTCCGGGAAGGCGAATGTGGCGGAGCCACGCTGAGGATCCGGCGCGCCAGTTCTTACCAACCTCGCGCCGACCTTAAACGGGACCTTCAGCAGACCGCATTGCCACCAGCGTCCCGGTTGCGCGATACTCGTCTCGTCGCCTCCGCATGAGCGGGAGTAGTTCAGTGGCAGAACGTCAGCTTCCCAAGCTGAATGTCGCCGGTTCGATCCCGGTCTCCCGCTCCAGTTCTTCCCAGCTCCCGGTCAGAACACTCGCAGCAGCGCCAGAACAATGATGATCAGCAGAATCAGGCCGATTCCGCCGCTGGGGTAGTACCCCCACCCGCGGCTATACGGCCACGCGGGGAATGCTCCTATCAGCATCAGGAGCAAAATGATGACCAGAATGGTGATCATAGACCCGAACTCCTTTTCGCGGGAGTCTTCGCCGCTCCCGGGTTCTCTTCTGGATGCGGGCCGCTAAAGACGGAGATGTCCTCAGAATGGTGTAATTTACCGCGCAGAAATTTGCGCAAGTTGCCGCGCGCGCTCAAACACCTGCAGCATCATCGCTGGCGTCAGCTTGCCGGTGTTCGTGTTCTGCAGCGACGGATGATAGCTGGCCAGCAGCCAACGGTCCCCGGGAATCCGGTATTCCACCCCGTGCCCAAATACCAGCTCGCCTCTGCGCTCAATTTGCCCGGTGCGGATCAAATGCGCAACCACCCCGTCAAATCCAATCTTCCCCAGGCAGAGGATCACCCGCACGTTGCGCAACGCCGCAATCTCCTCATCGAGGTACGGCGCGCAGGCGGCAATCTCCTCCGGCAGCGGCTTGTTGGCGGGCGGCGCGCACCGCACCACCGAAGTGATCCACGCATCCCGCAACTCCATACCATCCTCGCGATGCGTAGCCGTACCCTGAGAAGCGAACCCGGCGCGGTGCAGCAGCGGATACAGAAAATCGCCCGAGCCGTCACCCGTAAACGGCCGCCCGGTGCGGTTCGAGCCATGTGCTCCCGGAGCCAAACCGACAAACAGCACGCGCGCCTCCGGATCGCCAAACGACGGCACCGGCTTTCCCCAGTACTCAAATGCGCGGTAGGCACGTCGCTTCTTCTCCGCAACCGTGGTGCAGTGCGTGCGCAGGCGCTCGCAGCGCGTGCACGCCACGATTCTGCGATTCAACAATGCCAGTGCAGTTGCCGGGCCGGAAGAAACCTTCACCTCTCGATTGTAGAAGTCACCCGCCTCCCGGTGCAGCGTACAATGGGTGCGCTTCAGGAATGCGTTATCGTTGACCAATCATGTCAGGGAGATACTATCCATGCCGATTCGCAAAATCGTGGCAGTCGCCATCGCAGCGGGAGTTGCGCTGATGACCGGCTGCAGCAAGCAAAATCCCCCCGCACCTGAACAGCCGGCACAGCCTGCCGCGCAAGCCGCACCGCCTCAGATCGGCGGACAGCCCGTCGTCAAACTGACGCGCAACGCAACCAGCAGTGGGCAGCAGCCCGAGTTTCTCTCCGTCACGGTTCTTCCTGGCCGGGGCATGAACGTCTTCCAGATCACGGCAAATCTGCCCGGCAAAGGCGAAATCCCGGTGCTCGCCTCGCCCACGCTGGAAGAAGCTGCCTCGAAACTCAACGGCGGTCCTGACGATCAGAACGGCAACGCCAGCTTCTCCTTTGGCGGAGCATTTCTCGTCCCGTATCCGAATCGCATCATCGGACAGCTTTCGCCCGATCAGTCCACCGTGACGACCGACTGGCACGGCAAGAAGATCACGCTGCCGGCGAACTGGCACAACAGCGCCGAGCCGACGAAAGATAAGCACGCGATGCACGGCCTCATTCTGGCTTCGCAAACCTCTGACGTGCAGACGCAGAACACCTCAGATGGCCAGACCCTGACCGGTACCATCCACGCCGGCGATTTTGGCGGCCACTGGCTCTCGCAGACCGACCTGACCTTCACCATCGCGCTCTCCGGCAAGGCCGTCGATGCGACCATCGTCGCCAAGAACGTAGGCAAAGAGGACGAGCCGATGGCAATCGGCTGGCATCCATACTTTTCGATCCCCAGCGGCGACCGTAAACAGGCGCTGCTGCATGTTCCCGGAACCCAGGTGGCTCAGGTGAACAACTACAACGATGTCTTCCCGACGGGCAAACTGCTCCCGGTGAAGGGCACGAAGTGGGACTTCACCGACGCGAAAGGCAAGGCGCTGGACGACGTCTTCCTCGATGACAACTGGTCGCGTCTGCAGCGCACAAACGGCGCTGTCGACGTAAAGCTGACGGACCCCGCCTCCAACTATGGCGTCAGTATTCTCGGCCTCTCGCCGCAGATCAAGACCGTCCAGGTCTACGCGCCTCCAGCGAAGCAGTTCGCCGCCATTGAGGAGCAGTTCAACTTCGCCGATCCCTTTGGCAAGGAGTGGCACGGCATGGACACGGGCATGGTCACTCTGAAGCCTGGGAAGAGCGTCGAGTGGCACGTCCGCCTCGAGTTGTTCCAGCCGAACAAAGCCCAGTAGCTCGCGCCAATGAATGACCCGCGGCCCGCGCAGCATGCTGTGCGGGCCGCTAACTCCTCACTGGCCGGCATTTGCCCGGGACCAGGCCCCGGAACCAGCAATTTTCCTGTAAACTGAACATTCGCTAATCTCTTTCAGGAAATTGCTATGTCCATCCATCCCGTGATGCAGCGCCTTGCCGAAAAACTGAACCGCACCGACCTGCCCCCCTTTGCGCCCGGCGATACCGTCCGCGTGCAGGTCCGAATCAAGGAAGGCGATAAGGAACGTCTCCAGGCCTTTGAGGGCGTTGTCATTGCCCGCAAAAACGGCCCACAAGGCAGCTTTACCGTGCGCAAAATGAGCTTCGGCCAGGGTGTCGAGCGCATTTTCCCCTTCAACAGCAAAGTCATTGATAAGGTCGAGAAGGTTCGCTCCGCCAAAGTTCGTCGCGCGCGCCTCTTCTACCTCCGTGGTCTCCGCGGCAAGGCCGCTCGTCTCAAGGAAGTCGAGCGCAGCTAGATTTTTTTCAGTTGTGCCAGCGCCCCGGCTTCCTGCCGGGGCGTTGTTGTGTTTCGGCCCTGTTTTCCACGGGTGTCCGCAAGCGATCGGGCAGTAGACTCAACCCATGGGCCAGGGTGCAAACGGTGAGCTGATTCCCAAATCTGCCAGAAGGAAGGCGGATGACGAAGTCTCGGCGGCCACCCGCAAAATGCGCATGCTGCGCTCCCTGCACTGCGGCAATAAGTACGAAAAGCTGGCCCGGGCACAAGGCGCCACGATGATCGCCGGCGTGGACGAAGTCGGCCGCGGAGCTCTCTTCGGCCCGGTCGTCGCCGCGGCCGTCATCCTGCCGCTCGACACCCGCATCCGCGGCCTGCGCGACTCCAAGCAGCTTCTGCCTGAGGACCGCGAGCGTCTCGCCGACATCGTCAAAGCGCGCGCCCTGGCCATGGCTATCGAAGAAGTCGACTCCGAAACCATCGACCGCGTGAACATCTACCAGGCATCCCGCATGGCGATGACCGCCGCCGTGGTGCGGCTCGATCCGCAGCCAGACCACCTCCTGATCGACGCTCTCCGCCTCGACCTGCCGCACCGGCAGACCAGCATCATCTACGGCGACTCGCTCAGCATCTCCATCGCCGCCGCGTCCGTCGTGGCCAAGGTCTACCGCGACGCCCGCATGCGCGAACTGGACGAGCAGTACCCCGGCTACGGTCTTTCCTCGCATAAGGGATACGCCACGCCGGAGCATCGCGAAGCGCTGCGGAATCTCGGCCCCTCCGTCCTGCATCGAAAGACTTTCGCGCCTGTCGCGCAGGCTGACCTGCCGTGGGACGAGATTCCTTCCGAGGACGAAGACCTGACGTGCCCCATCGACTCCTCTGTGTAACGGCGCATCCTGACGACGAAAGCGGAGGCTTTGGCGGCGCGCTCATGCTGGCCGCGCAAGCCGGCGTGGAAACCACCGTCCTCTGCTTCACCGACGGTCAGGCCGCCCACTTCCGTGGCGAGGCCACCGGCAACAGGGAATTGGGCGACCTGCGACGGCAGGAGATGGCCGCCGCCTGCGCCGTGCTCGGCGTTGCCCGCTGCGAAGTTCTGCACTATCCCGACGGCTCCCTCGCGAAATCGGACTTCTACGAGATGACCGGGGTCATCGTGGAGCATATTCGCCGCTGGCGTCCCCACGTCGTGCTTACCTTTGGAGGAGACGGCGCCGTCAACCTGCATCGCGACCATACGGTCGTTTCCGCCGTCACGACGATGGCATTCCACTCGGCTGGCCGCGCCGAAATGTTTCCAGGAGATCTGCCGGTCTGGTTCCCGCAAAAACTGTATTACTGCAGCACGCCATTCGTCTCGGTCCGCGATCGCCCGGAACTGACAGCCGTTGCAGCGACTGTCCCCTGGTCGTTGACGCTCGAACTCGGTGATCTCGCCGACCGCAAGCTCGAGGCCTTCCGCAAGCACACCTCCCAGCAGGGCGTGCTGAAACGCGTAGGCGAGCAGGTACGCCGAGCCATGCAGACGGAGCGCTACCTCCTGGCAGCCCGTCGCGGGCAGACCTCGGTGACGGAGGATACAGCGATCTTCGACGGAATTCGTGACGATGAAAGCTAGGCTGCTCGGTTCGGCCTTTGTCCGGGCGCGCATCTCTTCCAGCAGGGGGCCTCGTCGTGGCGCTGCAGACCGAACCCGTTATCCGCACCAAACTGTACGGCTTTACGCTCCTCAATCACCCGCGGCTGAATAAGGGCACCGCCTTCACCGAAGAAGAGCGCGATGCCTTCGACCTGCATGGCCTGCTGCCTCCTCACGTCGGTACCCTCGAAGAGCAGATCTGGCGCCGCAAGCGCGTCTTCGATTCGCTGAAGACTCCGTTTGAGAAGTACAGCTTCATGCGCGACCTGCAGGACATCAACGAGACGCTGTTCTATGCCCTCGTGACCACCTACATTCGCGAGATGATGCCGATCGTCTATACGCCGACGGTTGGAGAGGGCTGCCAGCGATTCAGCGAAGTCTGGCGCAAGCCGCGCGGCCTCTTCCTCAGCTACCCGAACCGCTCCCGCATCGAG
>DATEPN010000416.1:0-5959 GCA_035273225.1 Acidobacteriaceae bacterium
CGTTCAATGGCCTGCATGATCGGCTTATGGAAGGCCAGTGTATGTTCCAGGTCGACGAGCTGCGACGTGACCAGAATCATCTTCGCCATAGCGCGATGAATGCTGTGAAAGACGCTGGTCGCAGGACCGTTCTTCGAAGCCTGGAAGATCGCGCGATGGAACAGCAGGTCGGACGAGACGATCTTCAGGTTATCGCCTTCGCTGGACTCAAAATCCTGGATGGACTGCCGCAGCAGGGCGATATCTTCGGCCGTCGCCCGTTCTGCCGCCAGACGGGCGAGCCCCGGCTCGATGAGCAGCCGCAGTTCCGTCAGTTCTCCGACCGACGTGTCATCCAGCAGGAACAGGAACTCCAGCGGCACAGCCAGCACAGCAGAAGTATCAGTGTTGAGATAGCTGCCGTCTCCCACCTTCTGCGTGATGACGCCCATCACCTCGAGGACCTTGAGAGCCTGACGTAGTGAGGAACGGGCGACATTGAAGTGCGCAGCCAGATCGCGCTCCGGCGGAAGCCGGCTCCCCTGACGCAGAAGGCCGTCGCGCAGCATCTCCTGGAACCGCTTCACCAGCAAAGAGGTCACATCTTCCTTGCCGTTGGCGTCCAGAGTGGAAGCCGATTTGTACGACCGATTTGTCGCCCGTGGCATAGGAGCATCATCAGTCACACGGCGCAGATCGTCAATAATCACGCTGTATCGGGCCACATTATCGAGTTTTTGGTGATCTGCCTCCCTCTCCGGACAAGGTCGTCACGCCTTGACAAGCGTGCGCCAATGGTCGTACCTTTCTCGGCATTCCTGATAGCCCCTTCCCCAGATCGGGCGCCAACAACCGGAGGCAAACAAAATGTCGACGTACCGCGGTGTGTGCAGCAGGTCTCTGCGCGTGGTGGTGGTCCTTCTCTTTCTGGCGACAAGCCTCATCGCCCCCGGCCAGGTGGAGCAGGGCCAGTTTGTGGGCCGGATTACTGATCCTTCCGGCGCCACCGTTGCTGGGGCGCGCGTCGAAGCCCGCAACGTGGCGACGAACATCACGTACAAGGCCGTCACCAACGGCAGCGGAGACTACGTCATCACGCCGGTGCCCTCCGGCAACTACATCATCACCGTAACCGCTCAGGGCTTCCAGCAGGCGGCGACGAAGCCAGTGGAGTTGCAGGTCGGCCAAATCGCCCGCGTGGACCTGCCGCTCACGATTGGTACGACCACCACCGTTGTCAACGTCAACACCTCCGCGCCTTTGCTCTCCACCGACTCGGCGACCATCCACCAGGTGATCACCAATCGTCAGGTGCTGGACCTGCCGCTGAATGGCCGCGGCTATTTTCAGCTCGCCGAGCTGACTCCGGGCACCGCGCTGCTCGCGCCCACCGGCAACTCGCTGGCGATCCGCCCTGAGGTGGTGAACGGCAACGTGATCAGCGGCATCCGCGGCAGAGCCACATCGTTCCTCATGGACGGCGTCGATGTGACCGAACAGCATCAGGGCGGCACCTTCATTCAGACCTCCATCGATGCGCTGCAGGAATTCTCCGTCGAGCAAAGCCCGTATTCGGCGGAATACAACCGCGGCGGCGCCTTCTTCAACGCGACCCTCAAGTCCGGTACGAATGCCTTCCACGGCGGCGTCTTCGACTTTCTCCGCAACGATGCCTTCGACGCCCGCAATTTTTTCTCGCTCCAGCGGCAACGGCTCAAGAGAAACCAGTTCGGCGGAGATGTGGGCGGTCCCGTTTCCATTCCTCATCTGTACAAGGGGAAGGATCGCACCTTCTTCTTCTTCAGTTATGAAGGCCAGCGGCTCAGCGAGGGTCTGGTGTTCAACGGGATTGTGCCGTCGAATGCGCAGCGTGGGGGCAACTTTAGCTCCAAGGCGATCTACGACCCGCTGACCAGCGTCACTTCGGGCAATGTGACCAAACGCCAGCAGTTTCCGAATAACGTGATCCCCGCGGACCGGATCTCTCCGCAGGCGCTCGCGATTCTCGGCTACTACCCGCAACAAAACACGACCACGGGCACCTTCAGCGCCGTGCCTGCGCAAACCATCAACTTCGACCAGTACATCGTCCGCCTCGATGACCAGCTGACGACCAATAATCGTCTGTTCGCTCACTGGATCTACATGACGCAGCACGAGGTGGATCCCAATTTCTCGCCGCTGCTGGGTCGCGCCAATCTCACGTCGATCGGGCAGGACATTGCCGTGGGCGTAACCACCAGTTTCGGCTCGACGATGATCAATCAGGCGAGAGCGCATTACCTGCCCAGCCATGTGCGGCTGCAGGCCTTCCTGCAGGGCCACAACTTCAACGGCGACTTCGGAGTCGGCGGCTTTTCCGGTCTGCTGAGGAACGGCACGTCATCGTTCCCTGATTACAGCTGGACCGGCTATGCCTCCCTGCAAGGCTCGACCTTCGATCAGCGCCCGAAGTCGCAGGACCGCAAGGCATTCGAGTTCTCCGACAACTTCACGAAGATTCTCGGTCGCCAGTCCCTCAAGGCCGGGGTCCTCATCCGCTACTACCAGTGGCTTGGCTATGACAGCGGAACCTATGCCGGTCTGTTCAGCTTCAACGGAAACGAGACCGCGCAGGTGACGGTGACGCAGAATCCCGACGGGACGAAGACAACGACCGCATCCGGGGGCGACGCGTTCGCCGATTTCCTGCTCGGCTATCCCTCGGCGGTGCAGCGCTCGTATCCGGGCTTCAACTTTGGCGGTCAGGGGTGGGCCAAGCAATTCTACGTGCAGGATGACATCCGGCTCAGCGACCGCGTGACCCTGAATGCCGGCCTGCGCTACGAATACACGCCGTGGCTGAGCGGCTATCGCGGCCAGGTCGGCACCTTTAATCCCGCACTCGCCAGGCCGATCATCGACAGCGGAAAAGGATCGACGCTTGATTTGTCTGCGCAGCCGGGAGCGCCTGCCGCCTATCAGTATTTTGGGCAATATATTCAAACCAGCAGCGAAGCCGGTCTGCCCTCGAACATCACGTACACAGATACAAAACAGTTCGGCCCGCGCGTGGGCGTCACGGTGTCTCTCGATCCGAAGACCGTCGTTCGCACCGGATTCGGCATCTTCTACGAGCCGGAGAATACCGATGGCCGCCTCAACCTGAACATGCTGCCCTTCAGGCTGAACGAGACGCAAAACCAGACGCAGAACACGAAGCCGTCGCGGCCCCTCACAGACTTCTTCCTGGGCGCGCCTCTCGGATCTGCTCTGGCCAATCCATCGCTGATACCCACCAGGGTGCACATGTCGATGGGCAGGAATGCTCACTACAGCTTTGATATCCAGCGGCAGTTCTCCGATCGCGACATGCTCGACGTGGGGTATGTCGGCAATCGCAGCCTGCATCTCAATTCGAGCAACGACTTCAACGATCCCGCTCCGGGGCCCGGCTCGGTACAATCGCGGCGGCCCTATCAGCCCTGGTCCGGCATCACCTTCAACACGCAGGACATGTCCAGCAACTACAACGCGCTTCAGGCCAAATTCGAACATCGCTTTAGCCACGGCTTCAATCTGCTGGCCTCGTATTCCTGGTCGAAGTGGCTGCAGTTCAACCAGGCGCCGGCGCTCGGCGGCAACACCGGCTACGAATACGCTCGCTCCTCCTGGGATATCCCCCATAACCTCGCGGTGAGCGGGATTTACCTGCTGCCCTTCGGCCGCGGCCGCATGTTCCTCAACAACCGCAACGGCTTTGTCGACGGCATCCTCGGAGGATGGCAGCTGCAGGCGATCATCGACCAGCGCAGCGGCATTCCATTTACCCCCATCGTCTCCGGAGACCGCGCGAACACCGGCGTCGGATCGCAGCGGCCCAATCTGAACCCGGCAGGGTGCAGCGCAGGATTCCAGCGCTCGCTGCAAACGTGGTTCAACAAGTCCTGCTATGTCGATGGTCCGGTCTATACGTACGGTCACGTTCATGCCAATACGCTTCGCTCCGATGTCTACCGGCAGTACGACGCATCCATCTTTAAGAACTTCAGCCTGCCGCGCGAGAGCACGTTGTCGCTGAGGGCCGAATTCTTCAACGTGTCGAATACGACATCGTTCGCGCCGCCGAACGCCACCGTCGATGTCGCGGCCGGCGGCAGGGTGACGGCGACCTCGAATACGCCGCGTGAAGTTCAGCTCGCCGTAAAGTACAACTTCTAGCAGTGCGGCGCGAGCGACCCTCGCTGTCGAATGTAGCTCTGAACCGGAAGAAGGGGAGAATGCAGGCAATTGTTCGCAGGCTGATGCCGTTGTTCGCTCTACCGACTCTCTTCGTCGCTGCGGTGCAGGCCCAGGGAGTCATTCCGCCTCTTCCGCCTGCGCCGGATCAGCCGGCCGTCAGCATCAACGTCGATCTGTCGCAGAAGATCGCGCCGTTCCGGCCCATTTACAACTGGTTTGGCTATGACGAGGCGAATTACACGACTACCCATCTGGGCCGGGCGCTCACGAGTGAACTGCGCGATCTGAGTCCGGTTCCCATCCACATTCGCGTGCATCATCTGCTGACCTCCGGCAATGGCCAGCCGGAGCTGAAGTTCAGCTCGACGAATGTCTATCGCGAGGATGCATCCGGGCATCCGGTCTACGACTTCACGATCCTCGACGGCATCTTCGACGCGTACAAAGCCGCCGGGGTCGAGCCGATGGTCGAGTTTGGCTTCATGCCAAAGGATCTCGCCGCGGATCTGCCCAACCGCCATGAGCCGTACCAGGTCCACTATCCGCACAGCACCGTCAGCGGAGCATCGAATAATCCGCCGAAGGATTACAAAAAATGGGGCGATCTGGTGCAGGCGGTCACGACGCATCTCGTCCAGCGTTACGGACGCGACCAGGTGCAGAAGTGGTACTTCGAAATCTGGAACGAGCCCGACATCGACTACTGGCACGGATCGCGCGACGACTACCTCCGCCTCTATGACTACGCCGTCGCCGGCGTGCGGGCCGCTTTCCCCACGGCTCGCGTCGGAGGCCCGGCGACCACCGGCCCCTCGAGCCAGCGCGCCGCGGACTTCCTCAAAGCCTTCCTCGACCACGTCGCAAACGGCAAGAGCGCAGCCACTGGCGGCGTCATTCCGCTCGACTTCGTCTCCTTCCATGTCAAGGGTCGTCCCACCATCGCCGGCGGCAACGTCACCATGGGGCTCAACCACGAGCTTTCCGACGCCGACCACGGCTTCGCGATCATTGCGCAGTACCCGGCCTTTCGCAAGCTGCCCGTCATCCTCAGCGAAGCGGATCCCGAGGGCTGCGCCGCCTGCTCATCGCGCGTCAATCCCGCGAACAACTACAGAAACGGAACGCTCTACCCGGCTTACACCGCAACGGCCTTCAAGGGGCTGCTCGACCTGGCACAGCAGCATCAGACCAATCTGATTTCCATGCTGAGCTGGTCGTTCGAGTTTGAGGGCAAAGATTACTTTGAAGGCTTTCGCTCGCTCTCCACCAACGGCATCGATAAGCCCATCCTCAACCTCTTCCGTATGCTGGGCATGATGAGCGGCACGCGCGTATCGGCGTCCAGCAGCGGCAGCGTCCCTCTGCAAACGCAGGTGGAAACCGGCGTCCGCGCCTCACCGGACATCGACGCGCTGGCCACTCAGCATGATCACGGAGCCGAGGCGCTGCTCTGGAACTACCACGACGCCGATCAGCCGGCGCCGGGCACTCCGGTTCAGCTGACCATCCGCGGGATTCCTGCGGGCGTCGAGCGCGTGCTCCTGCAGAATTACCGCATCGACGCGACGCACAGCAATGCGTATACCGTCTGGAAGCAGATGGGATCGCCGCAGCAGCCCACCACCGAACAATACGCAAAGCTCAGGGCCGACGAAGGATTACAACTGCTCGATTCGCCCGAATGGCTCAACGTCAGCGACGGAGCGGTCCGCATCTCCACAACCATGCCTCGGCAGAGCGTCAGCCTGCTGGCGCTGAG
>DATEPN010000417.1:0-9711 GCA_035273225.1 Acidobacteriaceae bacterium
TTCCGCCGCGCCTTCCCCACCGCCGAAGCCCTTTTCCGCTCCCTCGGCAACAAATGCTACGAAAGCTGGCAGCAGTACCTCGAAAACATCCGCATCTGCGACGCCGTCGACTTCGCCGCCATCAGCGGATGGGAATCCACCGCCATCGAAAACCACTCCGGCATCGTGGACAACCTCCGCAACTGCAAAGGCGACCCGGCCCTGATCGCCTCCTCGCTGCGTCCCGTGCGCCTCGTCGCCAAACAACACCATCTCTGTTGCAAATTGGGCGACTCCGCCGTCTTCGACCTCTACCTGCTCAACTCCACCGGCCGCGCGGTCAGCGCCAGCCTGCATTTCTCGATGTTCGCCCCCGACGGACACGAAACGCCGCTCGGCACCTGGCCCGCGCCCGCGCAAACCGCTGAGCAATTCAGCTACCCCGTCCAGCTCGCCTTCAGCACGCCGCCGCTCACGCAGGAGGGCATCTACCGCTTCCGCTTCGCACTCGACGGAGATGCCGACGCCACCTTCGCACGCGAGATCTGGGTCGCCAACACGCGCCCATCCTTCGCGCGCCCGTTCTCGATCGGCGTCAGCACCCTTCTCCCCGCTGTCCGCGAACAACTGAACGCGCTCCCCGGCCTGCGCATTGCCGACTTCGCGCCCGGCGAGCACTACGACCTCATCGTCGCCTCCGGAGTCGTCCCCGGATCGAAACTCGACCGCAAAATCGGCGACGAAACCGGACTCGAAGCGCAGCCCGCCAAAGGCGCGCCACCGGAGCCGCAGGTCCCCGGCCGCATTCTCGACGAAGTCCTCGCCGCCGGCCGCGCCGGCACCCCTCTGCTCGCCATCGTCCCCGACGACGCCCTCGCCGACGGAGTCGCCCGCCAACTCGCCGCCCTCGGCCTCTTCACCTACGACGGCCAGGTCGGCGACATCCGCGCTCCATGGATGGGCAACTGGCTCTTCGTCCGCGAGCACCCCACCTTCGCCCACCTGCCCGTCAACCGCGCACTCGGCATCCACTACCAGGCGCCCGGCAAGCAATCCAACGGACTCCTCATCGACCGCGCCCCCGGCGCCGAAGACCCTGACGTCATAATCGCCTACAGCCGCGACCACGACCGCCGCATCGGCGCAGCCAGCTTCCTCTGCCGCCGCGAAAAGATGCGCGTCCTCGTCCACTGCGCTCCATCGTTCAGCGGACCGCTGCAACAGCGCTGGCTGGCGAACAGCATTCAGTTTCTGACGACATAAGGATCATGCCCCGGCGGCGACGCCCTGGTGTGCCGCGGCCGGTACAGCCTCTCCTTCCAGCCTGCGGACCAGGCGCCGGCAAATCAGCAGAGGAATACTGCCGAACACGCCAAAGCTGCAATCGATCAGCCTCCACCCAAACGGAATGCCGCGGATCGCTCCTGCAATCATCGCCAGAGGAATCACGCACGCGCACGCGATCAGCCCGAAAGTGATGAGCCACCGATTTTGCACCGGATCGCGCCACGCTCCCACAAACACAAGCGCGATCATCAGATGTCCAAACGCCAGCCAGTCCGTCCCATACGCCAGGAATGGGTAACGCGCATTCGTCGTTGTCAGCGCATCGTCGACCCGGCCAACCCAGCCCAACAATCCAGTGCTCGCCGCCAACGGCTGCAACGGGCGCGTATGCAGCGCCGCATCCAGCCAGTGCACTTCGCTGCTCAGAGGAAACGCGGTCACTCCGCTCAGCACCAGGCCAGCGATGAAGACCGCCAGCCAGAACCGAATCCGGCGAAGGTTCGTTGCTTCCTGCCCGTCCTTCATGACGTCGTCTCCTGCGAAAGAATCGGCAACAACTCCGCAGTCGCCGGAGCCGCCGTCCTCTTCCCGCTCGTCACCCGCGACAGCACCACCTCCAGCAGCGGCGTCATCTGGTTGAGTTGCCGCGCGCGAATCATCCAGTCCCACAGCGGCTCGAACTTCTTCCAGCCCGCAGCATAGAAGAAGTGTTTCGCCTGGTGCTTCACCGTCCCGTGATGCAGCGCCGCCCGCGCAATCGCGCCCCAGCGGTAGAACTCCCGATACGCCCAGTCATACCCCGCCTTCAGCGCCTCCGGCCGCAATCGCGCCGGCTTGTAGACCACGTGCCGGGTGTCGTACAGATTCCAGTCCCGCGTCACGATGCGCCCCTCGCGCATCATCCTCGCGTGCAGGCCCGTTCCCGGATACGGCGTCTGAATGTGAAACGTCGCCGTCGTGATCCCGTGCTCGACAGCCCAGTCCACCGTGCGCCGGAAGACGTCCTCGCCGTCATCGTCCATGCCGAACACAAAGCTGCCGTTGATCATGATCCCCAGTCCGTGCAGGCGATCCGCGACCGCCTTGTAGTCGCGCCCCAGGTTCTGCCGCTTGTTGCTGCGCCGCAGATTCTCCGGCGTCAGCGTCTCGAATCCCACAAAGATGCTGCGCAGCCCCGCCTCCGCCGCGCGCTCGATCAGGTCGCCGCGCAGAATCGAATCCACCGTCGCCGCTCCCTGAAACAGCCGCCGCATCCCCTTCATCCCCGCAAACAGCGCCTCCGCAAAGCGCCGATCGCCGAGCAGATGATCGTCGAGAAAATACAAGTGCCGCCCCGGCAGCCGCTCGATCTCCGCCAACGCATCTTCCACGCGCTGCGTATAGAAGCTGCGGCCGCCCTGAAAAAACGCGTCCTTGTAGCAGAAGTCGCAGTGCTGCGGACAGCCGCGCGTCACCACAATCGAGTTCGGCACAAAGTACAGCGCCCGCCGGATCAAATCGCGGCGAATCGGTGGAATCCGCTCCAGCGTCCGTCCCTCCGCCGACACATACACGCGCCCCGGCGATCCCGCGCGAAAATCCCGCAGAAACTGTGGAAACGTCTGATCGCCCGGCCCGAGAAACATCGCATCCGCATGCGCCGCAGCCTCTTCCGGCAGCGATGTCACATGCAGCCCGCCGAGGCACACAAACGCACCGCGCGCGCGATAATGAGCGGCAATCCGGTACGCGCGATACGCATTCGTGATGTACACCTGAATCACCACCAGATCCGGCGCATCGTCCAGCGTCAGCGGCTCCACATGCTCGTCGACGATCCTCGCCTCATCGTCCGGCGACAAATACGAGGCCAGCGTCGCCAGCCCCAGCGGCGGAAACAGCGAATACTTGATCGGCCGCCAGTACGGATCCGTCGCCTCGGTCAGCGCCGGCAGGATGAACTTCACCCGCAGCGGCCGTTTTCCCGACGCAATCACGCGGCACCACCCACAATAGCCTGCGCTGGAACCGCGCCAAACCGCCGCTGCCGCCGCCCAAATTCCTCAAGCGCCGCATCCAGATCCGCCTCCCCAAACTCCGGCCACATGCGGTCGGTGAACAGCAACTCCGCATACGCCGACTCCCACAGCAAAAAATCCGACAACCGCTTTTCGCCGCCGGTCCGGATCAGCAGATCCACATCACCAGGCCCTGCCGTAAAGCTGTCCGCGAGCAGTGGCCCCAGCGTATCCGCGCACGTCACACCCGCCGTCGCCACCGCCGCCGCAGCCGCCCGCGCAATCGCCTGTCGCGAGCTGTAGTCGATCGCCACCGAAAGCTGCAGGCCGTGCCCCTCCGCCGTTGCCGACTCCGCCGCCTCAATCGCCCGCAGCACCGGTTCGCTCAGCCGATCGCGACGCCCGATCACCCGCAGCCGCACCCCGCGCTGCCGCATCCGCTCCGTCTCCATGCGCAGAAACGCGCGCAGCAGCCAGAAGATGCTCCGCACCTCCGCCGCCGGACGCCGCCAGTTGTCCGACGAGAACGCATACAGTGTCAGCCGCCCAACCCCGCTATCCGACGCATGCTCGACCACACGCCGCGCCGCGCCCAGCCCCGCGCGATGGCCCGCCGTGCGCGCCAGTCCCCGCCGTTCCGCCCAGCGTCCATTGCCGTCCATGATGATGGCCACATGCAGGCCAGGCCGCAGTTCATCGCGCATCGCCCGCTCCTGCTGAAGACGCCGGCAGCGAACTGTACCAGTCGATGCCGCGCGTCAGATACATGGCCACAGCCACCGCCGCGAAGCTGGCAATCGCGCCCACCAGCAGCGCATTGTCCTCCAGTCGCAGCAGCAGATAAATCAACACATAGAGCAGCGCAAACGTGACCAGCGCCCGGAATCCCTGCGTCCGGCTCGCAAAGATCCATCCCGCATTCGCCGCCAGCAACCCGACAGTCGCTGCCCCGGCGATGAGAAACCCAAGGTCGAATCCAATGCGCTCGGCCAGCGACAGCAGCAGCAGATAAAAGATGAGCTGCGCCATCCCCACCAGGATGTATTGCGCCGGATGCACGCGCCTTCGGCTCGTCACTTCAAAGACGAAATACGACAGAAAGACGAGCCCGAGAAAAAGCGGCACATATTTCAGCGATCGCGTGACCGACTGATACGGATCGGCAACCTCGATGAACGAGACGCCGAGCGCCGTCGCGTCCAGCCCCGTAATCGACTCCCCTGTGCCCTCGGCGCGAACACCGCGCGCGATGAACGGCACCGACCACTCCGCGCTGAAGCCGTTGCGTGTCACCGTCCGGCTCACCGGCAGAAAGCCGCCGTCGAATCCCGGACTCGCCCAGTCCCCTTGCTGCGTCACATGCGTCGTCTTGCCGTAGGCCAGCACCGCCAGCCGTTGCGCACCGGAGAAGCGCAGCGCCGCCGACACCGAAAAATGCCCGTCGGGTTGCGCCAGCGCCGGCAGCCGCGCCCCAAAGAGCGTGAGCCGCGTCTGCGGATTCTGTCCCGCGAAGCTGAAATTCTGCGCAATCTCCGCCGGCGCCAGCGTCGCGGTCTTCCCCGCCGCCGTCAGCGTCGCGTCGCTCACCGCGCCGCGCGGATCGCTCACCCCGACCACAATCTCGGCCCGGCTCCAGTCCAGATCCGCTCCACGAGGAGCCGCCGCCGGCACACCCGTCAGATCGAACGCCGAATCCAGCTGCAAGTCCGCCTGGAACACCGGCACTTTGAACAGTGACCGCCGCCGCTCTTCCGTCCTGGTCTTCACCGTCGCCGACGCCTGCGCCGGAAATACAAAATACGTGCCGTGCCTCGAAGCTTCGACAGACGACACCGCCGGGATATCGTACGGAATCGCGAGAACCGGCCCGAGGAACGTCTGCTGCCCGCCAACCAGCTGGCTGATCTCCTTCACCACATCCACTTCGCGATTTTTCCGGTCCTCGATGAGGGCCTCGACGAAGATCGCCGGAATCAGCATCAACAGCGCCAGACCACACACCACGATGAGCTTCACGCCCATCGACCGCGACCACCGCAACTGCAGATTCGGCAACTCACTCATCGGTTCTGCTCCTCGCATTTGCTTTGCATTGCAAAGTGTCTACCCGCACAGCGCCCGCTTTGCATCGTAAAGTGATCTCGCAAAAAAATTTACGCCCGCCGCGGCGTCAGATTGCGCACCATCCCGTGCTGCTCTTCCGTTCCCCGCGCCGCATCCCGCACCACCTGCTCCAGCGTGTCCAGATACTCGAGGTACCGCTTCCGCCCGCTCGCGGTAATCCGGCACACCGTCTGCGGACGATTCCGGTCGTGCCCCTTCAGGATCTCCACGATGTGGTCCTTCTCGAGCACGCTCAGATGCCGGCTCAGATTCCCGTCCGTCAGCGAGCACAGCTGTTTCAGCTCATTGAACGTGAGCCCCTTCGGATGCGTGACCAGCGAGGTCAGCACGCTCAGCCGCGCCCGCTCGTGGATCACCCGATCCAGCCCCTCATACGCGAAGCGCCCCTCATTTGCGGGCGTCTTAGGCTTCATCGCCGGACTCCTTCGCTGAGAAAAACAAAATCCCCGCCACCAGAAATTGCCCCGCCCCAAACGGAATCGCCATCGCCCACGGCGACAGCGCGCGCACGCCGCCCAGCCCCAGGCAGCATAATCCGGTCAGCAGATACCACGCCGCCGCCACGAGGATCGGCCGCGGCAAAAATCGGCACGACGAGAAAATGCCGAGGCTGAAGATCACCTGCCACAATCCCGGAATCATCCACGCCGATCCCGGCACGGCCCGCAGCAGCACCAGCGTCACCAGCAGCCCCGCGCCCACCGCCGGCATAAACTGCTCCACCGCCATCTCAATCATCGCGTCGGACATCCACGAGTGAATCCGCCGGCTGCGCGTGTACATGTGCACGCCCGTCAGCGTCGCCGACACCGTCGCCGTCGCAATCCACAGCGCCAGATATTCCGTGATGTGCCTCGCTGGCAGCCGCACCCACAGGGCCTGCACGCCCGCAGCGACCAGCGCGAACAATCCCGTCGCAGCCAGCGTCGCCGGGCCATAGCCGCGGAACTCTGTGCTCCGCGCTACCTGGAGCCGAATGCTGCTGATATCCCCCAGCGCTTTGTGCAGGTCGTCCACCGCGGCCTCACTTTACGTTGCAAAGTAACTCCGCCCGCCGTTGCCTGTCAACAGAATTCGTCTCCACCTCCGTGGGGTACGCTGAACAGAGAACCTCATGAGCGAACAACGCGTCGCTGTCGTCACCGGAGCCGCCCAGGGTATCGGCCGCCGCACCGCCGAACTCCTCGCCGAGCGCGGCTATCGCCTCGCCCTCATCGATCTGCGTGAATCCGCCGCGACCGTGCAGACCATCGAATCCAGTGGCGGCCAGGCCCTCGCCCTCACCGGAAACGTGACCGATGAATCCTTCGTCACGCAATGCGCGCGCCGCGTTCTCGACGCGTGGGGACGCGTCGACGTGCTGGTCAATAACGCCGGCATCAGCCACATCGCTCCCGCCGAGCAAACCTCCGCCGCCGACTACCGCCGCGTCCTCGAAGTGAACCTCGTCGCGCCCTTCCTGCTCGCCAAAGCCTTCGGCCAGCCGATGCTCGCCGCGCGTCGCGGCTCCATCGTCAACGTCGCCTCCATCGCCGGACTCCTCGCCGTCAGCGACCGCGCCGCCTACAACGCCTCGAAGCACGGCCTCATCGGCCTCACCCGCACGCTCGCCGCCGAGTGGGGCGGGCGCGGCGTTCGCGTCAACGCCGTCTGCCCCGGCTGGGTGAAAACCGAAATGGACCACGCCGACCAGGCCGGCGGCAGCTACTCCGACGCCGACATCACGCAGCGCGTCCCCATGGGCCGCTTCGCCAGGCCCGACGACGTCGCCCGCGCCATCGCCTTCCTCGCCGACGACGCCGAAAGTCCCTTCATCAACGGCCACACCCTCAGTGTGGATGGCGGATGGTTCGCCGATGCCAGCTGGGAATCCGTCCGCCTCCGCAAACGTTAATTGCGGCCCGCCCTCGATGCGCGAGGAGTCGAGCAGAACCAGGCAGGTGCGACGAGGTAGGTGCGACCTTCAGGTCGCACACTCCAATGCGATCGCGAGAGAGAGCGGCTTCAGCCGCTGAGGCTTCATTCCCAATTTCCGAAGCGCACCCGTTCTTCTCCGTGCTCTCCGTGTTCTCTGTGGTGGATTGAAGTGGACTCAGTGCGCCACAACCCGCTGCTGCCCCCGCGCCAGCCGCGGCACCAGCAGCAGCGTAATCGCGAACAGGAAAATCGAAGCCGCCGTGAACCCCAGATGCCCATGGCGCAGGTCCTCATACAGCAGCTTGAACGCGACAAACCCCAGCGCAACCCACGCCAGCGAACGCAGCTCCGCGTGCTGCCATCGCGCGCCGCTCCACGCCAGCGCCAGCGCCATCCCGCACGTGACGAGCGTCCGAATCACCGCCAGATGATGGCTCTCCGGAACCGCACCTGCCGCCGCCATCCGCGCCAGAGCCCACACCAGCAGCGCTGTCGCGGAGGCGGAAGCAAGGGTCGCCATCGGCAGGGAGAACAACTGCGCAAAGCGACTCGGCTGGCGCCACCGCAGCACCGCAGCGTAGCCAACCAGCGCGCAAACGGCGACGAACGCCACCCGCCGCATCAGCGCAGCAGGCGTCGCCTCCGTCATGCTCTGGGCGATAAAGACCAGCAGCCCGGATGAAAACGCAGCCGCTCCCAGACACGCCAGCGCATGAAACTTCAGCGTCATCCGTTCCATCCGAATGCCGGCCCCCAGCGCGACCAGCGCGACGATTCCCAGCCACAGCCCCATCCACCGTGGCGCAATCGCCAGATAACTCCCCACCAGAAACAGCGCCACGCTGCCCGTCGCATACACGTGATAATTCCGCTGCGCCCGTTCCCGATCGAAGCGCAGATACACGACTGCATACCCGGCCGCTGCTCCGCCCAGGCACAGCAGCCCCAGCAGCATCGCCGCCGGACCCGACCAGAACGCCCACACGCTCCGCACCGCCAGCACAAACGCGAGCAGCGTCTGCGCCGTCTGGAACACCGTGATCTTCTGCCGCAGCAGCAGCGTCTGCACCGTCGCGCTCGCCGCGTAAATCCCCAGCATCGCCGGGCCAAACGCCAGCAGCACGCCCGTGCTCATCGCCGCGTACTCCGGCCGCGCACTCGCCGTCTCCGAATAAATAAAGAGGATCGAGAAGAGCGCGAAGTCCGCCGCCGCAGCTACCACCGGACGCACGCCGAGCCCATGCTTCCGCGCCGCCGCAAACTCTCCGGCCGCCGCCATCACCAGCAGCGCTGCGGCAAACGGCGCCGGATCCCGCGTCATCACCGCCAGCAACAACGCCACAATGCTGGCCGATACCTCCGTCACCCACACCACCGCCGCAAAGTTCCGCTTCCACGCGATCGCCGACGCCGCCAGCACATAGCCCGCCAGAATCGCCGCTGTCGCCGCATCCGGCAGCAACTGAAACTTCAGCGTCAGCTCCCACAGCATCGGCAGCAGAATCAGCGCCGACGTCCCCGCCCACGCCGTGCTCGGGAACCACGACTGCACCGGCACGCGCGCCGCGGGCAGCAGCCACACCACCGCGTACGCAATCGCCACCGCAACCACCGGCAGCCGCGGCAACAGCGTCGACGCCGCCAGCGCCCGCAGCAGATACGCCCCCGCGATGCACAGCATCGCCTTCCCCATCAGCGAAAAGAGGCCGCTGCCTTCCACCACCGGCGCGACCAGCGGCTCCCGCGCCACCGGCATCGCACTCGGCTCATCCGGCAGAGCGCGCGCCGCCCCCGGCTGCTCCAGAGCGCTCACCCGCCGCTCCAGCGACTCCACCGTCTTCGCCAGCCGCGCTACCGTTTCGGCAAGGTCGTCCATGCACCTTACCACCCTTCCGGAGCCGCGACGCAGGCGCGCCGCCCGGCCCGGCCGCAGCCAGACCGCAAACACTCCGTTGGCTCCCCATTCCGAAGCCCGCGTGCAACACCTGTCTGTGCTCGCCATCACGAGCCCTTGTGACGCACCTGAACTTGCGGATCGCACAGCGTAAACATCCCCCGCAACCTCTGTGCTCTCCGTGTCCTCTGGGGTGCAATCAGCGCGGCACATATTGGCTCCCCTCCCCCACCGGTGCGACAATTCAGGTCGCCTGCCGCTGTGACCAAAACTCGTCGTGAAAGGCCAACCTTGCGCACGCTTCGTTCCGCACTGCTTCTCGGCTGCTCCGTCGCTCTTGTTTCCCTCGCCGCCCGCGCACAAGCCACGCCGCCACCGCCGCACGCCAAAACCACTCACGTCAGGCATGTGCTCGTCGTCGGGCAGACCAAAGGCTTCGAGCACGACTCCGTGTCCGCCGCCATGGCCGCTGTCTACAACATGGGCGAAGAGAGCGGCCTCTGGGACACGACC
>DATEPN010000418.1:0-3459 GCA_035273225.1 Acidobacteriaceae bacterium
GCGGACACCGGGGCGGCAGTCGCTGATCAGCGCCGCCAATGCCGACAATCTGACGATCAGCGGCGGGGGCACGATCGACGGCAACGGCGAATCGTGGTGGGCGGAAGCGCGCGGGCAGAAGGAGCACGGGGTGATGGGCGCGGGTGTTTTTCGTCCGCGGCTGACGGTGTTCGACCACTGCCATCACATTCTGATCGAGCATGTGACGATTCAGAACTCGCCGTCGTGGCAGGTGGTGCCCTACTACTCGGACGACATTACGATCCGCGATGGAAAGATTCTGGCGCCGCAGCACTCGCCCAACACGGACGGCATCGATCCGTTTTCGTCGCACCACGTAAACATCTCGAACATGACGATCGATGTGGGTGACGACAATGTGGCCATCAAATCCGGCGAGGCAAACTCGCCGGGGCCGGATGATCCGAGCACCGATATTCACGTGTGGGACTGCACGTTTCTGCACGGGCATGGGATGTCGATCGGGAGCGAGACGGCGGGCGGCGTGCAGAATGTGCTGGCGGAGCGGATTCAGTTCAGGGACACGGACAACGGCGTCCGGGTGAAGTCGAATCGCGATCGCGGGGCGGACATTGGGCACCTGACCTTCCGCGACTTGAAGATGCAGGACGTGAAGACGGCGGTGCTGGTGACCGAGTACTATCCGCGTATCCCCGAGCACGACACGGCACAGCCGGAGACGCGGCTGACGCCGCACTTTCACGACATCCTGATCGAGAACCTGACGGCGACGGGCGCGGAGCAGACGGGCATCATCGCCGGGCTGCCGGAGAGCCCGATCACGACCATCACGCTGAAGAACGTGCACATCAGCGGCGACAAGAGCTTCAGGATCAGCAATGCAACGGTCACGACGCAGGACTTCTCGGTGCAGTCGCAGGTACAACCGCCGGTGGTGATGGGCGAGAACGCGAAGATCAACAAGCAATAGCGCATTCCTGCGCCGGCGAGCGCGGCGGCGGGGCCGGGATGGACCGCCGCCGTTTTGCGTTCATGGGAAACTGAAGGGTGCTGTATCCCGACTTTCCATGAGCCGTCCGCAACCGCATTCTCCGATGCAAGCTGTGTCAACCGATCGCGGGCAGGCAGTGGTGCGGCTGGAGGACGTCAGCAAAGACTACGTGACCGAGACTGAGCCGGTTCGGGCGCTGGATCATGTGTCGCTGGAGGTTCCGGCGGGGCGGTTTGTGGCGCTGGTGGGGCGCAGCGGATGCGGGAAGTCGACGCTGCTGCATCTGGCCGGGGCGATGGATTTCCCCACCGACGGGCATGTGCTGCTGGATGATGTGCGCACCGATGCGCTGAGCGAAGCGGCGCTGACGCAGCTGCGGCGTGAGAAGGTTGGATTCATCTTTCAGTCCTTTCAGCTCCTGCATACACTGAGCGTCGTCGAGAACGTGGAGCTGCCGCTGCTGCTGGCCTCGCAGGCGAATGCGCGCGGCCGTGCGATGGAGAGGCTGGCGGCGGTTGGATTGGCAGATCTGGCGCAGCGCATGCCCCATCAGCTTTCCGGCGGGCAGATGCAGCGCGTCGCGATTGCGCGGGCGCTGGTGCATGGACCGCGCATCCTGCTGGCCGATGAACCGACGGGGAATCTGGACAGCGCGACGGGCAACGCGATTCTCGACTTGCTGCGCAGGATTGCCACCGAGCAGCGGACGACGATCCTGATGGCCACGCACAGCGCGGAGTCGAGCGCGTATGTCGACGTCGTGGTGCGGATGCGCGATGGCCGGATCGAAGACCTGCAGGAAAGCTGATGGGCTACGGCGCGCTCTTTTTCCGGCTGGTGGTGCGGCCCATGATCCGCGACAAAGGGCGCTCGGCTCTGGTGCTGTTTGCGGTGGCGCTGGGCGTGGCTGTGGTGCTGGCGATCGATCTGGCGGGAGATGCGGCGGCGGGCTCATTCCACTCGTCGATGGAGTCGCTGACCGGGGATAACGATCTGGAAGTCACGGCGGCGGGTGGCGTGCCGGAGAGCGTGGTGGCGCGGCTCGCCACGTTCGAGGAGCCGATCCGCGTGACGCCGCGGATTGAAGACCACGCCACCGTGGTGGCGAACGGCGAGACGGTGCCGCTGATCGGCGTTGATCTGATTGCTGAGGCGAACCGGCGCGATGCGCAACTAACGGATGCTTCGGCGGAGAGCGGATTCGAGCACATCAACGATGCGGACGCGATCTGGACGAATCGCGGGCTGTGCGCGCAGGCGGGGTGCCGCATCAAGCTGCTCATCAACGATCAGCAGCGGATGTACACCGTGCGCGGTCTGCTGCCGCAGGGCGAGCGCACGGGCGGCGACGTGATCCTGATGGACATTGGGGCGGCGCAGCAGGCGACGGGAAAAGCGGGGCGGGTGGATCGTGTCCTGATCAAAGTGCCAAGCCAGCCTGGATTTGAGTACTGGCAGCAGAAGCTGCGCAGTGCGCTGCCGGCCGGCGTGCAGCTGCATGCGCAGGGCAGCGAGACGGCGGCGAACCGGAAGATGCTCGCGGCGTTTCGATGGAATCTGAAGATCCTGAGCTACATCGCGCTGCTGGTGGGGGCGTTTCTCATTTACAACACGATTTCGGTTTCGGTGGTGCGGCGGCGGGCGGACATTGGGATTGTGCGGGCGCTGGGTGCGAGCCGGCGCGCGGTGCTGCTGGCGTTTCTTGCCGAGGCGGCGCTGTTTGGGATCGCGGGTGCGCTGCTCGCGCTGCCGCTGGGGCGCGTGCTGGCCGGCGGAGCGGTGCGGCTGCTGTCAACCACGGTGAATGCGCTGTATGTGTCGAGCCGTCCCGGGTCGCTGGCGCTTTCGGCGGGATCGGTGGTGCTGGCATTTGTGGTGGGGATCGGGGTGGCGGTGGCCTCGGCGCTGCCTCCGGCGCGCGAGGCGGCGCTGGTTGCGCCGACGGAGGCGATGGCGCGGGGGCGCCGCGACTATGCGGTGCGCGTGCATCGGAAACGCGATGCGCTGATCGCGGGCGGCCTGGCGGCAGCAGCGGCACTGGCGTCCCGCGGGCATGCGATCGATGGCAAGCCGCTGCTCGGATATGCCGCGGCGCTGCTGCTGGTCGCCGCGTCGGCGCTGGCGATTCCTGCGCTGACCTCGATGCTGATGCCGGGGCTGTCGGCGATCCTGCGCAGGGTGGTGGGAGTCGAGGCGCTGCTCGCGTCGCGCAGCCTGGGCGGATCGCTGCGACGGACGGCGGTGCTCATCGGGACGCTGTCGACGGCGATTGCGATGATGACCTCGGTGGGCATCATGGTGGGCAGCTTTCGGGAGACGGTGCTGACCTGGATGGAGCAGCAGTTGCCGGCGGATTTGTATCTGCGTCCGGCGGGGCAGCCCGGAGCGGATCGTTCGCCGACCTTGGCCCCGGGGCTGGCGGATCGCATCGCTGCGCTGCCGGGCGTGGCCAGTGTGAGCCGGTTCCGCGCGTACGACATCACGTA
>DATEPN010000419.1:0-3559 GCA_035273225.1 Acidobacteriaceae bacterium
CGCTCCGGCGTCAGCCTCTTCGAACAGCAGTACTCCTCGCTCGAACGGGATCACCCCGGCGCCCCCGAAAAGCTCCTCTTTCAGGAGAGCATCAAGCAGATGCTGAACGCCCTCGCCGACGACCTGGTCCGGGAAATCGGCCGCCGTGTCGGCGAGCAGGGAATTGTCAGCCTCGACGAGATCCGCCGCGCTCCGGATCGCCTCGCCGCCTTCTCGCCCGAGATGCAGCGCCTCCGCCGCGAAGCCAGGGAGTTCCTCTACCAGAACCTGTATCTGTGCGACGACCTGAAGCGCGGCCACGAGGAAGCAGAGCGGATCATCGCCGAGCTGTTCTCCGCCTGGATGGCCGATCCCTCGCTGCTGCCGCCAGGTTACGCCAATCAGATTGCCGAAGAAGGTGCGCCCCGCGTCATCGCCGATTATGTAGCCGGCATGACCGACCACTTCATCCTCCAGATGCATCGTAGCCTTGGGACACTTTTTCCTGGCAGGCGCTAGACACGTACGGTGCTCGCCAGGCCTGCGGTTTTCCGAGGAACGTCTAGTAAGGAGTCGTTAGCGAGGCTACCCAGCGCGGGAAATCGCGTGTCCAAAACGAAAGGGGGAAGCGTATGGCTCTCTTCGATGTGCATCCCTGGCTTCGTTTCGGTGTAGGCCTCCTTGCGGGATGCTGGATCGGTGCCGCCATCGGCATGGGCATTGCTCTGCTGCTGGCCAGCCGCCGGGTCAAACAGCTGGAGACGGCCAATATGCTGCTCCGTATCAAGTTGCGGGCTCGCGAACGGCCGCGTCGCACCGGGACCAGCGGCCCCGGACCAACGCTGGTAATACCGCCCGGAGCCAGTCGTCCGGCAAGACCCAGACCCGCCGCCAGCGGCGAATAACGCGGCCCGGCTCCCCACACGTCATGCGATAAGCTCCATGCATGAGGCGCAAACTCCTCCTCTCCTGGAGCAGCGGTAAAGACAGCGCGTGGGCGCTGCATCTCCTTCGCCGGTCAGGCGAGTACGACATCGCCGGCCTGCTCACAACCTTAAATCAGGCCTTCGACCGCGTCGCGATGCACAGCACCCGCCGCGCGCTGGTCGAAGCTCAGGCGCACGCCGCAGGACTTCCGCTCCAGGCCGTACCCCTTCCTTGGCCCTGTTCCAACCAGCACTACGAAGCCGCCATGCGCCACGCCTGTGATGGCGCCCTCAGCTGCGGTGTCGATGTCATGGCCTTCGGCGACCTCTTCCTCCAGGACGTGCGCCGCTATCGCGAAGAACGCCTCGAGGGCACAGGCATCACGCCGGTTTTTCCCGTCTGGGGAATCGACACCACCCGGCTCGCCCGCGAAATGATCTCGAGCGGCCTCCGTGCCCGTCTCGTCTGTATCGATCCGAAAAAGCTTCCCGCTGAGTTCGCCGGACGCGACTTCGACGCGGACCTTCTGCGCGACCTGCCGCCCGGAGTCGATCCCTGCGGAGAAAACGGCGAGTTCCACACCTTCGTCTACGCCGGGCCGATGTTCCGCCAGCCGATTCCCATCGAGAGCGGGGAAGTCGTCGAACGCGACGGCTTTATCTTCGCCGACGTGCGCCTCGCAGGCACCAATGCTTCTACGGTTCAGGTCGAAGAGGAGCGCTACAGCCCCGCCAATCAGGCGTGAACAGCTTCGGGGCTGACAGGTGCCGGCACGCGCCGCGTTTCCAGCATCTGCGCCGCGAGCGCCGCCGCCGCCAGGGGCGGCAGCAGGTAATCCGACAGCGTCACGAAGGCAAGCAGGTCCGGGACATGGCCCGTCAGTGACCAGGCGCCGGCCAGCGTCACCGATAAATAATCCACCCCAAGCTGCACCAGCATCAGCAGCCGCAGCACCGGGGCAATTGCACCCGCGGGCCGGCTGAAGATCAACACCACGCACGCCGGCATCACCAGCAGGTAGTTGTAGATGAGCGCCCCGTCCGTCGGAATAAAGCAGACCGTCACCGCCAGAATCAGGCTCAGCGCCTGCGCGAACTCCCGCGACTCGGCCTCGTAATCACGCAGCCGTCGGATAGCAATGATGGCGACGCCTGCCAACGCTATCGTCACCGCCAACCCCGCCCCGTGGCCCAGCAGGTGCTCCAGCGGCGCAGCCGTCCCGGTGATGTCCGTGTAATTCCGCAGGGATGCCCGCCAGTGCCCGAACCAATGCGGAACCAGCATCTCCGTCACCCCGAGCAGCACGCCCAGCGTGACGAGAGCCGACGCAATCAGCGTCCACTGCTTCCGTAGCACGGCCCACACCAGCAGCACCGCCAGAAGCGCGAGCACCAGCTGCGGCTTCACGCTTGTGAGCGCCAGCAGCACGCCCGGCAGCACGCGATACCCGCGCGCCAGCAGATACCACGAGAGCCACACAAGCGCAGCGATGACCATCGTCATCTGCAGCATGCGAAAGCCCCACAGCGTCGGCCAGCCTGCAAATGTCAGCAGCAACATAATCGCTTTCGCGCGCCACGTCAGCGAGACCGGCAGCACGCCCAGCAGCAGCCAAACGGCCACTGCGAGCAGCGGAACCGATACCGCCAGAAACGCAATGCGCGCCGCGGGAATCGAAAGCGGCGCCAGCGGAGCCAGCAACGGCACCAGGGTGGCCGGATAGAGAAATGTTTCAGGATTCTCGCGGTCTCCCGGCGCCAGGGGATGGCCGTAAAAAGCCGTCTGGATCTCCCGCACCACTTCGGCCGAGTAAGGATCGCGCCCTGCAAGCGCGGCGCGTGTGCCGATCAGGCGCGGCAGCAGCCCTGAACGCTGGCTCGGAACGAACTGGCATACCGCCCGCAGATACAGCGGCGCGCCCACCAGGATCAACAGGAGCGCAATCGCCCCCAGCCCCCGCAGAAGGGGGCGCGATACCGCTTTGGACTGCTTCGGGTTCAAGGGATTCTCCGCGTCAGTATAGAATCCGCCGCCGTCCGGTCGTATCCCACCACCGGGCCACTGCATCCCGCCCAGTCTCCGAGGCTACCCCACCGACAGCGCCGGAGCGGCCTCAACCGCCGTGACCGGCTTCCCGGCCGTTGCCCTTGCCCACAGGAACCAGCCGAGCCAGAACGGCGCAGTCCAGAGCCACAGCGGTGACCGCACGCTCACCCCGCACAACTGCTCCACGATCAGCCCGATATACGACAGCGCAAGAACCGCCAGAGCCGCCCGCGACCGCGTTCGCGCCGCCGCAAACATCAGCGCCGGAATCGCCAGGCACTGATCCCACGGGAAGCAGTAGGGAGCGGCCAGCAACGATACGAGCGTCAGCAGCGATCCGTGTTCCACCCAATCCCACTGCTCCCGCCGGTTCCAGAAATACGCAACCGCCCACACGCAGGCGGTCGCGGCCGGCACATACGTCAGCCAGTTCGCCGAGGGAGCAATCAGGTCCCGCAGCGTGACGCTCAGGCACGGCATCCTCTCGTTCGAAATGCCCGAGTTGTGCGCCCATGCCAGGTACTGCCGCCATGCCGCGGGATCGATCCACTCCGTCACCGCACAACTGGCCGCTACCGCCGTCACCGTGCCCAGCGACACCGTCCAC
>DATEPN010000420.1:0-7161 GCA_035273225.1 Acidobacteriaceae bacterium
CCCGAAGCGCAGCGCCGCGGCTACACCGCCGGCCACTTCTCCTTCAATGTTCCCGGCGGCCGCTGCGACGTCTGTGAAGGCGACGGCACCGTCACCGTCGAGATGCAGTTCCTCGCCGACGTCGAACTGCCCTGCGAAGAATGCGGCGGCACGCGCTACAAAGCCAGCACGCTTGAGATTCATTACAAGAGCAAAAACATCCACGAAGTCCTGCAGATGACCGTGCGCGAAGCTCTGCGCTTCTTCGCCGGACATCCGAAGATCGTCGACAAGCTCGCCGTCCTCGATGAGATTGGCCTCGGCTACGTGCGCCTTGGCCAGTCCGCCACCACGCTCTCCGGCGGAGAAGCCCAGCGCGTTAAGCTCGCCGCGCATCTCGCGTCCACGCGCTCCGCCTCCGGCGAGACGAAGAAGGGCGCCAACCGCGTCCTCTACATCCTCGATGAGCCGACGACCGGTCTCCATTTCGACGACGTCGGCAAGCTGCTCATGGCCTTCCGCAAGCTCATCGACAGCGGCGGTTCGCTCCTCGTCATCGAGCACAACCTCGACATCATCAAGTCCGCCGACTGGGTCATCGACCTCGGTCCCGAAGGCGGCAACGCCGGCGGCCAGGTCATCGCCACCGGCACGCCCGAATCCATCACCTGCAACGAGCTCTCCCACACCGGACGCTGGCTCGCCCGCATCCTCGCCGGCCGCACGCCCGCCCATCGCGAACGCCGCGAAGCTCAGGTTGAAAGCGAAGTTCTCTCGTGAAGCAGTTCCCTGCACTCCTCGCCCTCAGCTTGTCACTCGCGGTTCCCATCGCCCTGCGCGCGCAGCAGCCGCAATTGCCCCCCGGCACCTCCTCGCCCGACGTGCCCGCGCGCTCCGACGCCACATCGGGCCCGCTCGCCGAAGCCGAAGCCGCCATCGAGGCGAAGAATTACTCCGCCGCCGAATCCCGCCTCGACGTGTACCTCTCCGCGCACCCGAGCGACGCCCGTGCCCTCTTCGACCGCGGCTATGCCGCCGACGCGCAGAACCAGACCGCCGAAGCCGAATCCTGGTATCGCAAAGCCATCGCCGCCGACCCGAAGCAGTTCGAATCCCGCCTCGCTCTCGGCCTGCTGCTCGCACAGCAGAATGACAAGGACGCGCGCGAACAGCTCCAGGCCGCCACCCAGCTTGAGCCCAATCCGCCCAACCCCGCCGCCAAAGCGCAGGCGTACCGCGCCCTCGCGCGTCTGCTCCGTTCTTCTGATCCCACCGCAGCCCGCGACGCCCTCGTCGCCGCCCTCAAGCTCACGCCCGAAACCCCGCAGGACACCCTGCTCACCGCCGAGATCGCCGAGAATGCCGGCGACAACGACCTCGCCGAACAGGCCTACCGCCGCCTTCTCCAGCAGGATCCCAACTCCTCGCCCGCCACCGCCGGCCTCGCCCATCTCATGATCCGCGAGAAACGCTACGCCGACGCCCAGCCGCTGGTCGAAGCCGCTCTCCGCCGCGATCCCGACGACCCCGCGCTGAACGCCCAGCTCGCCGCCATCCTCAACGCGCAGGGCAAGCAAGCCGATGCACTCGCCGTCCTCGAAAAGGTCCACCAGATCGAGCCGTCCAGCCGCTCCGTCACCTCCATGCTCGCCGACGCCGAGCTCCAGGCCGGCAATCTCGACAAAGCCGACGCCCTCTACCAGCAGCTCCTCATCGCCGAACCGAACGACCCCGCGCTCCACGACGCCCGCGGCCAGATCCTCATCCGCCGCCAGCGTTACGAAGAAGCGCTCGCCGCCTTCCACAAAGCCCTCGCCGCGAACCCCGCCGACGTCGACGCGTGGTCCGGCATCGCCTTCGCCGACTCCGAACTCCACCGCTACACCGACGAATTGCAGGCGCTTTCCATGCGATCAAAATATGCGCCTGACAACCCACCCACGCTCTTCCTCTGGGCAACGGCTTACGACAATCTCCATCAAAGCAAAGCAGCGGCGGACTTCTATCACAGGTTCCTGGCTGCCGCCCAGGGAAAGTATCCAGATCAGGAATGGCAGGCCAGGCATCGGCTTGTCGCCCTTAAGCAATAGAACGATGCCCTCCACCCAGCCGATCGGGCTTGAGTGGGCTCCCTGTTTCGCGCCGCCCGCCTGCGGCGCCTGAGGCGCAGTGTAGCCACCAGTGGCGTGGATCACGGGATTGCGGTATTGTTATCCCCCGCGCAATCCCCGGAGGTGCCCATGCGGTCCCTTGCGGTACTTGTCGCAGTTTTCCTCCCCGCTTCGTTCGCGTTTGCTCACGGCCTCGACGATCGTGTGCCCGATGCTCATCAGCTGGCCCAGCTCGAGGCCAAAGCGGCCGTTGCTTCCCCGGAACAACAACCCTATCTCTACGCTGAAATTGTCCACTCGATGACCGAGATGGCGACCGCCGAGTACCAGGCCGGCGATGAGAAGCAAGCCTCACAGTCTCTCGAAAGTGCTCAGGGCTACGCGTCCAAAATCCAGATGAACCTTCTCCACGACGCGCACAAGCTCAAGAAGGCCGAGATTCTCATCCGCCACACAGCCTTTCGTCTGCACGAGCTCCTCATGGGCGCTTCGTTCGATGCAAGGCCCGCGCTCGAAGCCACCATCAAGCAGCTCAACAAAATTCAATCGGACATGCTGAGCCAGGTCTTCCATCACTAGTCGTCAACCGCGCTCCCGCGAAATGCGCCCAACGCATTTCGCGGGGCGCACCGCTTTCGCAGCAAAATCTCCCGTTTTCCCTGCACAATCCACACCCCTTCCACAGCCTGTGGAGGCCGTTCACACAGTATTCACGCACCGATAACACACATCAGTGCATCCGCCACCCTCTGGTACCGTCTGTATTCGCTTACTCTTCCCTATTTACACGTCGGGGGTGTCTTCCTATTCTGACGTGGCGTTTCCGAATAGCGTATTTCACCGGGCTCACACGGCCATTCGAATCGACTGCGAAACCAGGCACCCATAAAAGGCTCTTCGCCGCCCATTCGAGACCCACGGGATCATTGTGAATCGCGATATTCGGCCTCGCACTTTCGCCTTTTTTACTGACAACTGAATTGGAACGGTCGTAGCTCTCCGGCGAGCTTTCGCCGCCCGCTATCTTTCCCGAGAAGTGTTCAGGGTCTCGCGCGGGCCGAAGTCTGTCTCGGATCTCCTCCGTTCCCTCGCATCCCGCGCCTGCGGGGGCCTGTTCGCGTGCGTGATTTTTCTTGTCCGCATGTGCTCGCCCCCTCATGCGCCGGGATGCGGGCATCCGGAACCCGCACGCGGGCGCACACGGTCGAGGTGTGCCTCGCGTCCAGCAAGACTGCCTCCCGCGGGCCGTCTCAGGAGAATCATGAGACCCAAAAAGACCATCCTCTGCGTCGACGACAACGACCAAATCCTGTCCGTGCGCAAGTTCCTGCTCGAAACACGCGGCTACCGTGTCATTGCTGTCAAAGGGGCTGAGGAAGCTCTTGACCGTTTCCGACAAGGGGGCATCGACCTCGTCCTCGGCGACCTGGTCATGCCCTCCATGGACGGCAACGAAATGGTCCGTCGCATGAAAGACATCTCCCCTGAAGTCCCCATGATCCTCATCAGTGGCTCCGTCAAGACCTTCGAGCATGGCAATCGCGCCGACGCCTTCCTGCCCAAGGGCGCCTGCACGCCCGTTGAAGTCCTCGAGCGCATTCGCGTCATGATCGCCCGCAAGCGCGGCCCCAAAAAGACTCTCCGGCCTGTCTTTACTCCTCCTCCTTCAGGGAACTACGAGTCCGCCCCGCACCCGGTGGCCTCGTAACACTGCAGTCCTTTCATCGTTTTGGATTTCTCATCCTGTCTGGACTTCCGGGGGCCTCGGCCCCCGGCCCTTCTCGCCAAAGCCGTCTGTCTCTCGCCCCTCCCCCATTTACAATCGTTCAGTGGAATCAATGATTCGCGCCGAGAACCTCGGCAAGGTCTACCGCTCCGGCAGGCTTGAAGTTCCGGCGCTTCGCAATGCCACCTTCTCCGTCGAACCTGGCGAATTCGTCGCCATCGTCGGACCCTCCGGCAGCGGCAAATCCACCCTCTTCTACCTCCTCGGCGGACTCACCCGCGCCTCCTCCGGCCGCGTCCTCATTGGCGGAACCGACTTCTCTTCCCTTGGTGACGCCGAACGCACCCGCATGCGCCGCTCCCGCATCGGCTTCATCTTCCAGAAATTCAACCTGCTCCCCACCCTCACCGCGCGCGCCAACATCGAGATCGCCTGGGAAATCTCCGGCCGCCAGGAGCCGATGGACAGCAAGTTCTTCGCCCATCTCACCGAACTCCTCTCCATCGCCGGACGCCTCGACCATCGCCCCTCCGAACTCTCCGGCGGCGAACAGCAGCGCGTTGCCATCGCGCGCGCCCTCATTACCCAGCCCTCCATCGTCCTCGCCGACGAGCCCACCGGCAACCTCGACACGGAAAACTCCGACGCCGTCCTCGACATGCTCCGCCGCTCCAACCGCGAGTTTCACCAGACCGTGCTGATGATCACCCACAACCCCGAAGCCGCAGCCATCGCCGACCGCATTATTCATATGCGCGACGGTCAGATTCGTGGAATCGAAGCGGGTCAGGGCTCCATCGGCCAGCACGCCTGGTGATCTTTCAATGCGTAAAACGTCTCACAAACGAATCGGCTTACGCCCCCCGCCATGATTCTTTCGGGTGAGTCAAAAAGAAGCCTGATGCGCTCCCAGTCAGGTTAGAATTAGGTAGGGATTTTTCGGGAAAAAACCAAAAAAAATGGGCACCTCACTCCAACCGCACGCCGACATTCCCGCTGCTACCACGAACGGATCGACTGGGTCCGCGGCCAACCTCCACGATCTCCTCACCGAGAAATCCAATGAGGCCACTCGGGGCCTCGACACGCGCTCCGCTCTGGAGATCGCCCGCATCATCAACCAGGAAGATCAGAAGATCGCGGCGGCCGTGAAGAAGGCCATCCCCGAGATCGCCCAGGTCATCGACGAGGTCGCTCATGCCCTTCGCGAGGGCGGACGCCTCATCTATATCGGCGCCGGATCCAGCGGCCGCCTCGCCGCCCTCGACGCCTGCGAGATCCCCGCCTACTTCTCCACCAGCCCCCAGACCGTGCAGTACATCATGGCCGGAGGCCCCAAGGCCCTCGCCTCCCCGGTCGAAGTCAACGAAGATTCCGAAGAACTGGGCAAGCGCGACATCGCCCGCCGCCGTCCCAGCCGCAAAGACGTGGTCATCGGCCTCTCGGCCAGCGGACGCACCCCCTACGTCGTCGCCGCCGTCGCCTATGCCCGCACCCTCGGCGCAAAGACCGCCTGCATCACCTGCAATTCGAACTCGCCCCTGACCGCCGTCGCCGACATCCCCATCGTCGCCGAAGTCGGACCCGAGGTCATCTCCGGCTCCACCCGCATGAAGGCCGCCACCGCTCAGAAGATGATCACCAACATGATCACGACGGGAGCGATGACGCGCCTCGGCTATGTGTACGAGAACCTCATGGTCAACGTGCACATGCACAACTCCAAGCTGATCGAGCGCGGCATCTCCATCCTGACCCGCGCCTGCGACGTCACCCGCGACAAAGCCGTCGACGTGATCAAGTCCGCCGGCCGCAGCGTCCCCGTCGCCCTCGTCATGCTCAAAGCCCAGGTCGACAAACCCGAAGCCGTCCGCCGCTTAGCCCGCGCCCAGGGCAACGTCCGCCGCGCCATCGAAGACTCGGTCATGGACGTCTAGTCTCGTCACTTCCTAAACCTCGCTACAAAACCTGTCATCCTGAGCGGAGTTTGGCGCGCACTTGCGCCAAACGGAGTCGAAGGACCTGCATTGACGGCGTTGTGAACGAGGTTCCGGGATAGTAGACCAACGACTAAGTCGAAGGACTGTTTAGCTGTTGGAGAACGCCATATAGCTGCGACCTTCAAGTCGCGGTGTTACTGAGGGTGCCCAATGAGCGGCTTCGGCCGCTGAGGTCCATCTCTGAGCGGACTTTGGCGCAGCCTTTGCGCCGAAGGACCTGCGTTACACAGACATCGGCTAATCGGCCCGACTCACCGAATCCTGAAGTGCACCTCGATGTTGACCTTTACCGGAACCGGCTGCCCGTGTTGCATGGCGGGCTTGAAACGGTATTGGTTCACGGCAACAATCGCCTGCTCATCCAGCCCTTCACCCATAGGCTGGACGATCCAGGATTCTTGCGGTCGACCTTGCGCGTTGATAACCAGGCCCACCACGCAAACACCCCCAACGTGCGCTTCTTTAGCCGCTTCCGAAAAACGGGGGGGATCAGGAGCGTATCGCAGAACTGGTGCAGATATTCCAGCCTTCCGATCGAATTTGGCTACTCCCGACGGAGCGGCGTCAACTGCGGCCCCGGGATCCAGTTGATGCCGCAACCATGGACGCCAGAACTCTGGTACTGCATTGACGAGAGCATCATCGAACCCCTCAGAAAAGATTTGCTGGAGGGCCGAATCGAGCGCTTCTGGATGCGCGGGGTTGCGAGCAATGGTAATGGTGAGATCCGGATGTAGTTTCTTGCTAAAACCAACCACTCGTGTCTTTCTCGGCTGGCCAACTCCGTCTGTCGGCTCGAATTCGAGCATGGCGTGCTTTCCCTGAATCGTCAGTTCGCTTTCGCTCAATTCGATTTTGTCGATCACGACAGCGCTCAGAGAAAACGGCAGCCTGTTCGCCGGCCCAATCAGGTTTCCCTGCGCATCGAAGCTCAGCTTGTCTCCCGCATACATCCCCCGCAACAGAAGAAACGGCCCGTGCTGCAACCGCGCCGCAATGTTTTGTTCCACCGTTTGTCCGAAAGCAACCGAGCCGCTCACCACCACCAGCAACACCCAACGACCAATCCAACGAACCATCGACCCTCGATCTCCGTCCCCAAGATAGTTCACGCTATACGCTTTACGCCATACGCTGGCTCCTGGCCCTACACCCTACCCCCTAAACCCTATACCCTATCTCCATGCCCGCCACAGCCGACAAGCTCCGCCTCAGCGCCATCGCCCCCGGCCTCGTCCAGTCGGAAATCCGCGCCATGACCGTCGAATGCGAGCGCGTCTCCGGCATCAACCTCGCCCAGGGCGTCTGCGACACCGGAGTCCCCTCGCCCGTCATGCGTCGCGCC
>DATEPN010000421.1:0-4296 GCA_035273225.1 Acidobacteriaceae bacterium
GACGGCGGAGACCAGGCCGCGGTCTTCGAATTCGTAGAAGCGTCCCTGCGAGGTGGGAAAGACGAGCACGGGCAGGCCCCCGTGGCCGAAGACGAGCAGTTCCATGTGGCGATCAAGGCGCCAGGACCACCATTTGTGGTATTCGCGGTTCATTCAGGTCCAAAAGAGAAGTTACGGTATCGTAAAGCATCGGAATCCCGGATGCGCATGGATCGACGCAACGCAAGGGCCGAGGCCAAAGGGAGCAGATTGGGCACGCAGATCCAGGCACAGGCACAGAACGTTCCACCGCCGGTCAGCGACAGACACCCGCGTGTGGAGAAGCATGCGTTGCGGAGCCGCGCGCTGCGGGCGCAGCGTGCGGTGACGGTGTATGTGCCTCCTGGATATCAGGAGGACGCAGGGCGCGCCTATCCGCTGCTGATTTTGCATGACGGGCAGAATTTGTTCGATCCGGAGACGTCGTTCGTTCGCGGTCGCACATGGCGCGTGGCGGAGACAGCGGATAGTGCCATCGAAGCGGGAGCCATCGAGCCGCTGATCATCGCAGGCGTGGCCAATGGCGGAGACCGTCGTCTGGCGGAGTACACGCCGAGCCGCGACTGGAAGATGGGCGGCGGAGAGGCAGGACGGCACGGCGAGATGCTGCTTGGGGAGCTGCTGCCATATTTGCGGTCGAAGTACCGGCTACGCGATGGAGCGGAGAACACCGGCATCGGCGGCTCGTCGCTGGGCGGGCTGGTTTCGCTCTGGCTGGGGCTGCGGCATCCGGAGACGTTTGGGAAACTGGCGGTGCTGTCGCCTTCGGTCTGGTGGAATCACAAGTACATCGTGAGCTATGTGAACGAGCGCGCACCGGAGATCGAAAAGCGGCCGCGGATCTGGCTGGATGTGGGCGATGCGGAAGGGCGGCGGACGCTGGGCGATGCGGAACTGCTCCATGCTCGGCTGCTGGCGAATCGCTGGCGTGAGGGATTGGATCTGCATTTTGAGCGCGTGTCGGGCGGGACGCACGAGGAGGCGGCCTGGGCGGAGCGCGTCGGTCCGATGCTGCGGTTTCTGTTTCCGGCGCGATGACGGACGATGCCGGTGATGGGGACGCGGAGGCCATTCGGAAGCCGCGAATCCGGATTAACTGCGCGTCATCTATCAGTTAGGGCGGGAAACCCTCCACTGCGAATCCAGCTATACTAGATGTTCAGAGGAACCTTGCTGGAAGGACCCCGACGGGGTCCTTTTCATTCAAGGCGACAGGCTGGTCACGCTGGTGTTTGGATCGACGACCGCCCCTCTGAGCTATCCATGGGAAAACTACTCGACTCGATCCACTCTCCTGCCGATCTGAGGAGACTCTCGATTCCGCAGCTGGAAAAGCTGGCGCAGGAGATTCGAGAACGGCTGATCGTCACTCTCTCGAAAACTGGCGGGCATCTGGGGCCCAATCTGGGCGTCGTGGAACTGACGCTGGCGATGCACTATGTGTTCGATACGCCGCGGGACAAGTTTGTCTTCGACGTGAGCCATCAGGCGTACGTGCACAAGATGCTGACCGGCCGCTGCGAACGGCTGGACACGATGCGGCAGCCTGGCGGCTTGAACGGCTTCATGCTGCGCGCAGAAAGCGAGCACGACTGCTACGGCGCCGGTCATGCGGGCACGGCGCTGTCGGCGGCGCTGGGCATGGCCGTGGCTCGGGATTTGGCAGGCGGCCAAGAACATGTGGTCGCCCTGGCGGGCGACGCGGCGTTCACCAACGGGATTGCGTACGAGGCGCTGAACAACATCGCGGATCAGACCAGGCGGCTGATCGTGGTGCTGAATGACAACGAGTGGTCGATTGACCGCAATGTAGGCGCGATTGCGAAATATCTGCACAAGATTGTCACGAACCAGCATGTGAGCCAGCTGCATGACAGCGCGGCACGGCTGGTGGAGCGCTTCGGCGGGAAGGGTGCGCTGAACGTCGTGAAGCGGGCGGAAGAAGCGGCCAAGGGCATGCTGTGGCCGTCGTTCCTCTTCGAGGAATTTGGGCTGACCTATTACGGTCCGGTGGACGGGCACAACGTAGGGCTGCTGATCGAGACCTTCAAGTTTCTGAAGCAGCAGGACCGGCCGGTGCTGCTGCATGCGATCACGCAGAAGGGCAGGGGATTTCAGCCGGCTCTCGACAAGCAGAAGAAGTTTCATGGGCTGGGACCGTACGATCCGGAGACCGGCAACACGGTGCCGGCGGGCCAGCGGACGTACTCGGAGGTGTTTGCTGACGCGCTGACCAAGCTGGCGAACGAGAACGACAAGGTGGTCGCGATCACGGCGGCGATGCCGAACGGAACGGCGCTCGATTTATTCCGGCCACATCATCCGAAGCGGTATTTCGATGTGGGCATTGCAGAGGAGCATGCCGTGATCTTCGCGGCAGGCATGGCAACGCAGGGCTTCAAGCCGTTCTGCGCGATTTATTCGACGTTCCTGCAGCGGGCCTTCGATCCCATTGTGCATGACGTGTGCCTGCAGAATCTGCCGGTCGTGTTCTGCATGGATCGCGCGGGGCTGAGCGGCGACGATGGTCCCACGCACCACGGGCTGTTCGACATTGCCTATTTGCGCGGGGTGCCGAATATCGTGCAGATGGCGCCGACCAGCGAAGATGAGCTGGCGGACATGATGTTCACGGCGATGCTGCATGAGGGGCCGAGCGCGATTCGCTATCCGCGGGGCAGCGGACCGGGCGCGAAGGCGAAGGCGCATCCCCGGGCTTTGCCGGTGGGTCAGGCGGAGGTCGTGCGCGAGGGCGAGGAGTTCGCGATTCTGGGGCTCGGCTCGCTCCTGCCCATGGCGAAGGAACTGGCGGAGGCTCTGGAGCGGCAGGGATCGTCGGCGGCGGTGATTAATCCCCGATTCATCAAACCGCTCGATATGGAACTGATCGGCCGGTATGCGCGGCATGCGACGGCGGTGGTCACGTTTGAGGATCACGTGCTGATGGGCGGATTCGGCAGCGCGGTGCTGGAGGCGCTGAATCAGATGGGCATCGAGACGCCGGTGATCCGGATTGGCTGGCCGGACCAGTTCATTGAGCATGGCAAGGTGGATGCGCTGCGGGCGAAGTATGGGCTCAGCGTGGAGGCAGCGCTGGAGAGGCTGACGCCCTACCTGCGCCGGCGGGCGAAGCTGCTGGCGCGGTAGGGCTGCACTTTCGTGTATGGCCGGCATCCCATACCCTGTGGGAAGATGCGAGAAAGCAATTCACTTCATGTACCCTGAGGCGCCGGCCGTTTCCCCCGAGATCAGCAAGAGCCGCAAGCGTTCGAAATACCAGCGATGGATCCTCGCGATTGGGGCCTTCAAGCTGCTGCAGGCGCTGCTCTTCATCCTGCTCGGGATCGGCGCTTTGCGCCTGCTGCATGCCGACCTGCCGGCCATGACGGAACATTTCATCGTGGACATCATGCGGTTTAACCCGGAAGGCCACTTCGTGAAAGTGGTGCTGGACCGGGTGGAACTGATTGATCCACATCGGCTGCGGCAGATCAGCGTGGTCATCTTCGGCATCGCGGCGCTGGACACCATCGAAGGCGTAGGGCTGATGATGGAGAAGGCCTGGGCGGAATATGTGACGCTGATTCTGACCGCGTCGTTTCTGCCCTGGGAACTGTTCGAGCTTGCCCGGCGCGTGACGGCGGTAAAACTGGGGCTGACGGCGATCAACATTGCTGTGCTGTTGTACCTGGTGTTCTACGTGAAGATGCGCATGCGCGAGCGGCAGGAACGACTGGAGAACGGCGAGTAGCCAGCAACTCTTTTGCGCAGCGACAATTCGAGCCTGTAATTTGGAGAACATGGCGGGACGAGCGTGCGTGATCGGTTCGGGTCCGAACGGACTCTCTGCGGCCATTGTGCTGGCGCGCGCGGATTTCGAGGTGCACGTCTATGAAGCGCAGGAGACGGCAGGCGGCGGAGCACGCACGCTGGAACTGACGCTGCCTGGCTTTCGCCACGATTTTGGCTCGGCGGTGCATCCGATGGCGGCGGGGTCGCCGTTCTTCTCGACACTGCCGCTGGGCGATTACGGACTGCAGTGGGTGCATGGGGTCGCGCCGCTGGCGCATCCGCTGGATGACGGCACGGCGGTGACGCTGGAGCACAGTTTGAAGGACCAGGAACTGGTGCTCGGCGAGGACGGGACGGCGTGGCGGGAGATCATCGAGCCGCTGGCGGAGCGCTGGACGGATTTCGCGGCCGATGCGCTGGGGCCGGTGACGAAGATTCCGCGGCGTCCGCTTCTGATGGCGAACT
>DATEPN010000422.1:0-2562 GCA_035273225.1 Acidobacteriaceae bacterium
GGTGAAGCGCGGGGTCATGCTCAGCGGAGCGCTGCCGCTCGTCTTCCCGACCGTCTCCCTCGGCGAGCCCTTCTGCCATCCGACGGCGATGTTCCTCCGCAACCTCATGGCGATGGATACCGAGGAGATGATCCGCGCGCAACCCATGGACGCGGTCGTGCTGATCGGCGGCTGCGACAAGACGCTCCCCGCGCAGGTCATGGCCGCCGTCAGCGTGGATCTCCCCGCCATTGTGCTGCCAACGGGACCCATGGTTGTCGGCCACTACCGCGGCGAAGTGCTGGGGGCCTGCACGGATTGCCGCCGCTTCTGGGCCGCGCATCGCGCCGAGTATATCGATGCCGGCGAGATCGAGCAGATCAGCGGCCGCCTCGCTCCCTCCACCGGAACCTGCGGCGTGATGGGCACGGCCAGCACCATGGCCTGCCTGATGGAAGCTCTGGGCCTCGCGCTGCCCATGACCGCCTCCGTTCCTGCGAACCAGGCCGACCGCCTGCGCCTCGGCGAATCGACCGGCCGCCGCGCCGCGCAACTGGCCGTCGAGGGCGCGCCGAGACCCTCCGACCTGATCAGCGAATCCTCAATCCGGAATGCGATGGTCATCCTCCAGGCCATCGGCGGCTCGACGAACGGGCTGATTCACCTGACGGCTATCGCCGGACGCGCGGGCATCCCCCTCGACCTGAAGCAATTCGATGAACTCGGCCGCCGCGTTCCCGTTCTCCTCAACGTCAAGCCCTCCGGTGCCCATTACATGGAGCATTTCCAGTACGCCGGGGGCATGCCCGCTCTCCTCCGCCAGGTCGCGCCGCATCTCGATCTCACCGCCGCAGTCGTCGGGGGCGGCACGCTCCGCGATGCGCTGGCGTGCGGCGAAGAAGCCCCCGGTCAGGACGTGATCCGTCCACTCGACGCCCCGCTGTCGAGCCAGGGAGCCATGGCCATCCTCTATGGCAATCTGGCTCCGGATGGCGCGGTCATCAAGCAGTCCGCTGCCTCGCCGGCACTCCTGCGCCACACCGGCCGCGCCGTGGTCTTTGACTCGCTCCAGGACCTGACGCGGCGCATCGATGACCCGGGCCTCGAGGTAAGCCCCGACGACATCCTGGTCCTGCGCAATGCCGGACCGAAGGGCGCTCCCGGCATGCCGGAGGCCGGCTATCTCCCCATACCGGTTAAGCTGGCGCGACAGGGCGTGAAGGACATGGTCCGCATCTCCGACGCGCGCATGAGCGGCACCGCCTTCGGCACCATCGTGCTGCACGTCTGTCCCGAAGCGGCCGTCGGCGGTCCGCTCGCCCTCGTCCGAACCGGCGACCGTATTGCGCTGGACGTCGAGGCCCGCCGTCTCGATCTCCTCGTCGATGATGCCGAAATCCAGTCCCGCCGCGCCGCCTGGAAAGCCTTCCCACCGGACCGCGAACTGCCACTTCGCGGCTACGCGAAGCTCTTTGAAGATTCGGTCTTACAGGCCAACGAGGGCTGCGACTTCGACTTCCTGCTTGGCCGGAAATGCTCCTGAAGCCGGCCGCTTCTGGCGCGCCATGCTATCCACAGCCACGAAAATGACAGGAAAAAGACTTTTCGAAGGTCGCACGGAACGAGAAAAGTTTGCGACAATGGTGCGCCGGTTCAGCGAGGCCTCGCGTTTTCGTGAGAGCCTGGCCGCAACAGGAGAGGAAGCCGCTGCATCTGAGCGCAACATCGAGCATGAAGGCGCCAGATTTCCAGCACGCATGCACGAAAAAGTAAGCGGTTTCTGAGAACCAGGGCGGGTCTCCCCAGGTAAGAAGGGATTTCGCCGTACCGGCAGAAAAGTAACAGAGTTCAGTGATCCGGGAAGAGGTGTGCGCCCATGAAACGCCCTCTGTGTCCGTTCGCTATTCTCGCCGCGGGATTCCTGTGCATGATCCCGTACTGCTCCGCGACGGCTGGTCAGCCCTATGCCAATCCTGCGCCGCCTCACTCCGACCGCGCGACGCCCGCCCCCACTTCAGACGATGACAGCACGACTGTGGAGGTGCCCGGGCCGCTGCGGTCATTTCTGCGGATGGCCGGCATCAGCCAGGAAATCTCGCCCGATGAGGTTCTGCCTCTTTTGTCCCGCAACGTCATGATGCAGGGCTATCAGGAGAACCACGAGACCGAGTTCCTGTTGCTGGTACGTCGCTATATCAGCTATGGCCGCGAACTCCAGTCCCTGGCCGGTCCGGACGGCGTGTTGCGAATCTCCGGCTGCGCCCAGGCGCAGAATCTGGTGCACGTCCTCGGTTATCGTATCGAGCGCCAGTGCGGCGATCCTCAGGCGTATCTGGCCACGGCCTCGCCGGAGCGAGCCTTCCTCACGCTCGATTCCGGATTCCCGCTGACTCCGCTGGAACAGGCAATCCAGAAGAATGCCCCCTTCGCCTATTCCTTCCCGTCGAGCCGCATTCCGGTGATCTTCCGGCAGCGGGATTGGGTTTCGATCAGCAACTGGCGGCGCCAGCCCGGTGACAACCTGGTCGACGTGCTGCTGCACGACCGCAGTCTCGCGCGGCTCTACTGGGCCGTCTCGAAGCT
>DATEPN010000423.1:0-2770 GCA_035273225.1 Acidobacteriaceae bacterium
GCCGCCATCGCCGTTCACCGAAAGAATGGCGTAGCGGTTCTTCGTCGGATCGTAGGAGTCCGTCATCTTCACGCCCGGCACCAGATACGCCAGGTTCGCCACGTCCCGCCCGATCAGCGGCATCTCCTCCACCTGGCTCGGCGTGATCTCCTGGCTCACGCTCGTCTTCTGCACGTCGATCAGGGGACTCTGCGCGGTCACCTCAACCGTTGTGGTGGCCGAGCCCGGCTTCAGAGTCGCATTCGCAGCCGTCGTCTGGCCCACGAGCAACTCGAGGTTCTGCGTCGTGCCCGCGAATCCCGACTTCGTGATCTTGACGGTGTAGCCGCCGGCAGGAAGAAAGTCGAAACGATACTGCCCGGAGTCATTGCTGGTTGCGGTACGGCTCGCGCCGTTCGAGTTATTGGTTGCGGTAACCGTCGCGCCCTGGATCACGGCTCCCGAGGCATCGGTGACGGTTCCGGAAATTGCGCCAGTTGCGGTTGCTTGTGCCCCCAGATGGAGACACCAGATACACCCGACCAGGGCCCATGCGGCCAGAAACGACCGCGCGCACAGTCGCTGCATACACTTCCTCCTTAGAAAGAAGCCGAGAGGTATTGATGTATTGGTGTATGCGCGTTTCGACAGGGATCGCGCCCTGAACCGCTTCAGACGTTGGAAGCGGCGTGCAGTTCGCCGAAGATAGCGTTCCGTAGCCGGATTGGCCTGCTCTGGAGCAAGCTCGTTCCGGTCTCGTCCGGCTTATCATGAAGTTCTCACGGATGCCGCTCCTGGTCAAATAGGTTGTCCGGAGTTCGCAGCCGTTAGTCGACCTTTGCTCGGCGAGTATACACGGATGCAACATCGGCGTCCGGGGCACTTTGACTTCAGTGTCAGAAGCCGCGCATCCATGCAGTTATGGCTCCCTATCCTGAATGGCTGCACATCCTTGCCTGGACTTATATCTCCGTCTGTCTCGCTTGTGCTTTCGCTCTCGCGATCCATACCCTGATTCGCCCGCAGAAGATGGTCATCATGAGCCTGGTCTGGCCCATCACTGCGCTCTATATGGGTCCGGTGGCTATAGCGCTTTACCTTCGCTCCCTGCCCGTCTCACAAAAGAAGCTCACGTCCACGTCCGCGCAGATGAAAGAAGCGATGGAGCGCACGAAAGACCTGCCGCCCACGTCGCTGCAAAACGCCATCGCCGTCTTCCACTGCGGAGCCGGATGCAGCATCGGCGACCTGATCGCCGAATCCATCGTCCCCACGCTCGGCCTCATCTTTGCCGGCGAGTTCGGCTCGAAGCTCATCCTCGATTTCGTCTTCGCATACATCTTCGGCATCGTCTTCCAGTACGCTACGATTGCGCCGATGCGCGGCCTCTCCTTCGGCAAAGGAATCGCCGCCGCCATCCGGGCCGACACCATCTCCATCACGCTCTTCGAAATCGGCATGTTCGGCTGGATGGCCATCACATATTTCCTGCTCTTCCCGAAACCGCATCTCGATCCCGGCATGGCGGTTTTCTGGTTCATGATGCAGATCGCCATGATCGCTGGGTTCTTTACCTCGATCCCGGCCAATGCATGGCTCATCCGCAAGGGCTGGAAGGAGAAGATGCCCCCTGTCGATCCCAGCCAGATGGAATCCGTGCGGCCGCCGTCGCAATCCCGGCAAAGCCGCGCGGCCTGAGCTGACTCAGTGGTGCCGAGGGCCTGCAAATCCGCTGGGCTTGGCCGGGATATGGTTTCCGTGCGCGTCCGCTGCTCGCGGTATCCTGATAGAGCAGGCTTCCCCAGGCGGCCCGCTTCACCCCAGGGCAGTTGGCCACGCGCCGCTGTCGAGGATCTTCATGCATTTCGACCCCGCGCACGTCACGCCTCTCCAGTACGCCGTCGCCTCCGCCGTTGGAGCCGTCGTGATCATCCTTTGGCGCATTCGCGAAGGCCGCACCGCCGTCACGCTGAAGAAGATCATCGCGCCTCCCATGGGCATGGCCACCGGCTTCTGCATGTTTCTCGTGCCCGGCTTCCGCATTCCCTGGCTGTGGGCGCTGATCGCCTTCCTCATCGGAGCCCTCCTCCTCGCCTACCCCCTGCTGCTCACCTCGCGCCTCCGCCGCGACGGCGACACCATCATGATGAAGCGCTCCAGCATGTTTCTCATCGTGATCATCGTGCTGGCGGCCGTACGCTTCTTCGCCCGCGGCTACTTTGACAAGCTCCTCACTGTCGAGCAGACCGGCGCCCTGTTCTTCATCCTGGCCTTCGGCATGATCCTCCGGTGGCGCGTGAACATGCTCAGGCAATACCGTTCCCTCACCACGCAGCACTTTCCCCCGGCAGCCGCCGTGAGCCAGCAATAGCTTTCCCTCACCCTCTGGCCGCCCGACCTGCGAAAAATCGTCAAGTATCACGCAGGTAACTGCGCCGCCAAGCCCTTTGCTTGCCACACGCAAGCTCCTGGAATTCACCAATAAACGCGCAGTCGAATCAAGCTGAGTTTGGTATTCTGAACTTAATAGAGGAAAAAACAAAGGTCCGCCTTGCGCGGGCCTTTCTTTCTTGGAGCGAATCATGGTTGAGTGCCCCTTCTCTGCCCCGCCGGCCCAGCCGGTATCCCGGCGGCGAACCCCTCAGCATCGACACGCCCGGCGGGCGCGGCGATCTCCGATCCCGCCGCAAGCATTTGAAAGCACAATGACTGACTTCAGAATCAAATGGATACGGAGGGGTCTCGGCCCGTCACACGCAATAGAATCAAATGCTTCCGAGGGGATAAGGGG
>DATEPN010000424.1:0-5439 GCA_035273225.1 Acidobacteriaceae bacterium
GCTTCCGGCGCGATGCTGGTTGTCAGGAGGCGTTATGAATACCCCGAATCCCTACCCCGGTCAGCAGGTTCCACCAGCGGCGCCGCCGTACTGTTGCGGTTCCGACTCTGGGTTCATCACCGGACTTGGCGTGGTCCTGCTCGTCTTCGGGGCGGCTATCACCCACAACCATACCGTCCCGCTCATCGGTCTGGGACTGATCGTGCTCGCCCATTGGTTCGACTGACCGGGGTTAAATTCTGTTCGGAAAAGGTGACGCCATTGCGCAAGTCGTTGGTTTTGCGGGCCGTGGGCAGGTGGATTAACCAGCTATCCAGTAGTTGTTCGACTAATAACGATCCAGTACTGTCAGCAGGTCCGGTATTAGCAGATCGAGCGATCGACCTCAGGCCCCGATGTGGCCCAGGCCAATCCCGATGAGGTAGGTCGCGATGCCTTCCACCGCGCCGACGACGGTCATCTCCAGCCCGCTGGCCCACCAGCTGCGAACTGTAATCAGGGACTTGGCGGCTCCGACCGCAAAGTGCGCGATCAGCGAGATGATCGCCGATGCGATCACCGCCGGGTATCCGCTCATGAAGAAAAAGGGGATGATCGGAATGAAGGCACCGACCGCCGTCGAAAGTGCGCCCGACCAGGCCGAAACCAGCGGCTGGCTCAGGCCTTCTTCGCTCATGTTGAGCCGCTCGGAGCTCAGAGCCCGGGTGAACTGCTCCTTGTCCTCGGCCAGATGCTCCACGACGTGGTCCGCATCATCCCGCGGGATGCCCTTCACCTGGTAGTAAAGCGAGAGCAGCTCGCGGGCTTCCGGCTGATTCATCTCGATGGCCTCGCGCTCGCGCGTGACCTCGGCCTCGTAAATCTCGCGCTCGCTTTTCGCCGCGAGAAAGGCCCCCGAGCCCATCGAGAGGGCGCTGGCAATCATTCCCGCGAGGCCCGAGAGCAACACCCACTTGGCGTTGCCCAAGGTCGCGCCTGAGACGCCCGAGACGATCCCAAAGATCGCGCCCAATCCGTCGTTCACGCCGTAGATCGCGTCGCCAATCCAGCCGGCGGTCTGGCGCCCACTGCGGTTCCGGCGCGTGAGCAACTCTTCGAGTTCCTGCCGCGCTACCTGTGGGTTGGCCGGCTGCTTCGGATAGCGGTGCCGAATGAGTTCGCTCAGCTCGCGATAGTGCTCCTGCTCGTCGGCGATCACCTGATTCAGGATCGCGATGCTCGGCTCGTCTCTCAGATTCTTGAGCTGCTGGCCATAGCGCGCGATGTCGCGACTCTCGTCGATTTCGAGCCGGCGGAGGGCCATCTGCGGACCGCCCAGCCGGTTCACCAGCGTGTCCGCATCGCCGGTGGGCTTGCCCTCGTAGCGGGGGATCTCCGCGCCCAACTCACGGATGCGCTTCGCCCAGAGCGCCGCGTGGTGAGCTTCTGCTTCGGCCATGTGCCGCAGCGTTTTTTTGCGCACCGGGTCGTCGTCGCGATCGGAGAGGGTGTTGTAGGTATGGAAGCCGCGCATCTCCGCCTGCCAGTTCTCATAGAGAGCTTCCAGAACCTTCTGTTCTTTTTGCGACGCAGTCTGCGCCATCCGCAGCTAGCCTCCAATTTGATAGCTGAGCGCAAAGCGCCCGATCTGAATACCCGTTCGCTCGGCGGGTGGCCAGATCCGGAACGACTCGACGCGGGTGGAGCCCTGGATCAGCTTCGCCGTCAGGGTCCCTACAGGTTTGCCCGTCGAAGCCTCGTAGAAATGCACCAGCAATCCATTATCGCCGTGCTCATAGCCAATCACATATTCGCCCGCCGGCAAATGCACGGAGTCTCCCAGCCGGAGCGGCACCTGAGTAAGAAAGAAGTGCGAATACTTCCCCTCCGCCGAATATCCGGCTGTGATGAGGACAACGCCGGCAATGTATTTGCCCTTGCCATTGGTGATACCGGAGGCCGACCGCATCTCCGTCTCGATGCGTTCCGTCACCACCGGAGCGCGCGCCGGGATGACCGACTTCAGTTCGGCGTCGCTCGCCTGCCGCCACTCGCTGCGCGGTTGCGCGATGGCAATCGACATCAGCCCAACAAGCGCAGTAACCGTCGCTATCGTTCTTCCCAATTTCAATCGAGCCTCCATGCGCTGAGCCGCTGCCCTGTGGCTGTTTCCTGTTGGCTGTTCTCAGTCGAGGTGCACGATGCCCCGCTGCAGCGCTGTGGTCGCCGCCTGGGTCCGATCTTCGACGCCCAGTTTGCTGAGCAGACTGTTGACATGCGTCTTGACGGTGGCCTCAGAGATAAACAACGCGCTTCCGATGTCCTTGTTGCTCTTGCCGGCCACAATAAGCTTCAAAACCTCAAGTTCGCGGCCGGTCAGGGTGGCTCCGCCCATGCGCTCGGCCAGCTTTTCCGCCACACGGGGAGGAATCCGCGTTTTGCCCGCATGGACCGTGCGGATGGCGTCGGAAAGTTCGTTCAGGTCCATGCCCTTGAGCAGATAGCCCTTCGCTCCCGCCTGCAGCGCGCGGTAAATGTCCTCGTCGCCGTCGAATGTCGTGAGCACCACAATGCGCGCGCCGGGCGAAACCTCGCGGATTTTTGTAATCGCGTCCACGCCATTCATCTTCGGCAGGCGCAGATCCATCAGCGTCACATCCGGACGGTGTTTCTTAAAGAGCTCCACGGCCTGCTCGCCATCGGCGGCCTCGGCCTGCACGTGGAAGCCGGGCACTGTTTTCAGCAGCGCCACCAGGCCCTGCCGAACAATGTGGTGGTCATCGACGATGAGGATCTTGATTGTGTCCGCCATAGTTACTTTCTTTTCCCCGCTTCCCGTGCCAGCTCCAGGTCCAGCCGCACCGAGGTGCCTTCGCCTTCCTGGCTTTCGACCGTCAGATCCCCGTCGATGGACCGCGCCCGCTCGCGCATGCCGGTCAGCCCATAATGGCCGCTGGTGCCGTCAGCGGGCGTGCCGGAGAAGCCCCGCCCATCGTCACGCACCTCCATCGCAAAGCGCTCCTCTTCAAACGTGAGCCGCAGCAGGATATTCTTCGGGTTCCCATGCCGCACCGCGTTGACGACTGCTTCGCGCCCGATGCGCAACACCTCGCGCTCAACGTCGGCGTCGAGCGGATGATACATCCCGCTCACCTGGATCTGTGCCTTCACGGGCAATCCGGCGCGCGCGACCACTTCTTCGGACATCTTCAGCAGCCGTGAGGCCAGGTCCTCGTGTTCAGGCGTCTGGGACCGCAGTTCCCAGATGGAGAGCCGGGCGTCCTCGATGCTGCTCTTGACCAGGGCTCGGGTCTGATCCAGCTGTGCCTTTGCGGCCGCGACGGAGGTCTGCATGAGCCGCGCGACCAGTTCCAGCTGGACGGATACCGCAACGAAGCCCTGGGCCAGCGTATCGTGAATCTCCCGCGCAATGCGGGTGCGCTCGCCGAGAACCGCCTCGTACTGCCGCTCGATGCCGCGCAGTCTGCGGCGCCAGGCCGCGTATCCGGCTCCGATGAGCGCCAGCGCCAGCAGCAGCCGGAACCACAGCGTCTGCCACAGGTGCGGTTGCACGGTCAGCTGCGCGGTAGCCGGTCCATCGCTCCACACGCCATCGTTGTTGCGCGCCATGACGCGGAAGGTGTAGCGCCCGTGGGGAAGATTGGTGTAGTACGCGACGCGGCGCGTGCCGGCGTCGACCCAGTCCTTGTCGAATCCTTCCAGTTGATACCGGTACTGGACCTTCTGCGGAGCAGCGAAGCTCAGGCCGGCGTAGTCGAACTCATAGTGGCTGTGACCCGGCGGGATCTTGAGCCCGCTGACGCCGCTCTGGGGGACGTCGTCCACCTCGACGGCCTCGATGGCGACGCGCGGGGGCACATGGTTCATGGGCATGTGCGCCGGATCGACGCGGGCAATCCCCTTGAGGGTGGCGAACCACAGCTCTCCGTTTTTCAGAGCGACCGCTTCCGGATGTCCACCGCTCGAGCATTCGCTGATTCGCATGCCGTCGGCAACGCCAAAACGCATCAGGTCGGCCAGTGTGTTTGCATTCGTGCTGCCGTCAGCGAGCCGATTCAAACCGGCGCGGCTTACCCGATACACGCCGCTGTTGGAGCTGATCCAGAAATATCCTGCTCCGTCGTCGAGAATGCCGATCACGCGCGAGGGCAGGGCCGCCGCCCGGATCGGCACGATCTTGCCCGCGCGCAAGCGGTTCAGGCCGCTGTCGTTGGTCCCGATCCACAGCGTACGGTCGCTGTCTTCGTGCAGGGCGGTCACTACATTGCTCGAGAGCCCCTGCCTGACGGTGAAGTTGGTGAACTTGCCATTCTGGAAATGGCTCAGGCCGCCGAGCGTTCCGATCCAGAGTGTTCCGTCGGCATCTTCAGTCATCGCGCCGACCAGGTCATTCGCCAACCCGTCGTAGGCGGCCCAACTGGTGAAGGTCCCATTCTGCAACCGGGAGAGGCCATGGCGGGTGCCGATCCACAGAGCGCCGTCACGCGCGACGTGGAGGGATCGCACAAAGTCGTCTGCGAGTCCATCGGCGGTAGTAAAGGTGCGCAGCACCTGCCCGTTGCGAATCAGGCTTAGCCCATCGGGGGTGCCGGCCCAGACATCGCCATTCGGAGCGGTCGCAACTGCGAATACCACGTTGCTTGCGAGCCGCTGCGCTGTAGTCAGTGCGTGAAACTTCGACGCCTGCCCGATGTTCAGCCCGCCGCCTTTTGTGCCCGCGAAGATGTCGCCAGCGGTGTTTTGCGCGAGGGCGAGGACGTACTCTTCGGTGAGTCCGTCCTGCCCCGTCAGGGTGGAGAATTTCCGATCGCGCAGAACGGCTAGCCCGCCGGATTCAGTGCCCAGCCAAAGGTCGCCTTCGCGGTCCTCGGCGGCCGACAGATAGGTTTCCCCGCTCCGCAGCAAGTCCGTGGCGCCCGGGGGCGCAATGCGCATCAGGCCCTGGGCAGTACCGGCCCAGAGCATGCCCTGCGGGTCGGAGTAGAGGAACGTCACGCGTCCCGTTTTCGCTGCCGCCTGCAACTTGCCGCCGCGGATCGCGAAGAGCCCGGCGTCGGTTCCCGCCCATACGATGCCGGCTGCATCGGCTATGAGCGCGTTGACCGCCGCATGTCCTGGAATTGGCACATCGGCGCACGACTGCGGCGAACACTGCTCGAGCGCGGAGCCCGAGCCGGCCCGCAGCGCCGCCCACACGGTGCCCTGTGCATCGGCGGCCAACGATGTGACGTCGCCCGCAGCACCCAGCGAGACAAAGTTGTTCTCGGCTCCGGACCGCATGAGGCCTTCCGCGGTGCCAATCCAGAGGGAGCCGTCCGGCGTGCTGATCATGGTGGAGTTTTCGGTCGGTTCGGCGTCCAGCCGGATGCGCTGCGCGTGTCCAGCTTCAACACGAAACAGCCCGGCCGCGGTGAGTGCCCAAACCGCGCCACCGCCTTC
>DATEPN010000425.1:0-4943 GCA_035273225.1 Acidobacteriaceae bacterium
ATTGGAGGGTAAGTCCGTGAACCGCAACTTTTCAGGCCTCGACAACGACTTCCGCAGCGACAGCGGGCAGACGCTCGTGCTGGTCGCGCTTTCGATGGTCGTTCTGATGGGATTCCTCGGTCTTGCGATCGATGTGGGCAATCTGCGGGCCGCCCAGCACAAGATGCAGCAAACCGCCGATGCCGCTGCGCTCGCCGGCGCACTGGAGATGGCCTACTGCAGTTCCGGTTCGCCTTGCACCAAAATGACCAATGATGCGACCAAGGCCGTTACGGAAAATGGACTGTCTACACCCACGATGTCTGCGAACACCTGTTCGGGAACCGGTACGGGCGTGGCTCTGTTCATCAACTGGGGACCTTGTCTGCTCTCTAACGACCCGAACAAAGGCAGCAGTGCTGTCGTCGAGGCGCTGGTCGCACAGAACCAGGATATGTATTTCGCCAGGGTTATGGGTTTGACCAAGGTTAGGCTATCCGCCCGCGCTGAGGCTGGTCGCGGTCCCTCGTCCGGCTGCGATTTCATCGGCACGAAAGACTTCGGGACACTTCCCGGTGGCGGCAGTTTGGCTGTAGCTTCGGGCGGCAAACTTATCCTGGGTTGTGGGGTTCAGGATGATGGTAGCCTCGATGCGAAGGGCAACGGCTCACACGTTACCGCAACCGAGTTCCAGGTCTCGGGGTCGAGCGGCAACGGCAGCAATCAGTTTTACCCGACTCCGGTTTTCAATGCACCCCAGGTACCGGACCCGATTTGCCAGTCCTATTCCGACCCCTCATCCCTGAGTACCTATAACTCGACTTCTGCTTGCCTCACCCAAGTAACCTACGTCGAGCCAACAGCTTCGAACCAGGGCTACACCTGCCAAAACTACTCCGGCACGACCACCTCCGGAACACTCTCGCCAGGGTGTTATTCCGCTCCATCGTCGGGCTGCACTCCTGTGGATGTTTCGAAAAACGGCTATGGAAACGATGTCAACAATGCCTGTGACGCGATCAAACTCGGAGCCAACGTCACACTCTCCCCGGGCGTTTACATCTTCAACGGGGACCTGGACCTGAACGGCTATAACCTGTCCGGTACTGGCGTGACACTCTACTTCGCGTCGGGAGGTACCACTACACAAATTGGCAGCCTTATCACCAGTCAGAGTAGCAAGATCACGATCAGTGCACCGACTTCCGGAAGCTATACAGGAATGCTGATCTGGCAGAGCCCCACCGATGCCAACACCATTCAGCTGGCTAGTGGCACGGGCTCGATGTGGAACGGAATCATTTACGGTCTGTCGGCAACGCTGGATATGAGCGATGGATCGAACGCAGAGGCAGGGTGCACCGGCAGCTACACGATCATCGATGTTTACAAGCAGGAGTTTGCGCACGGCACCAAGACGTTCAATGTTTGCGCCGATTACTCCAGCCTTGCAAATGGCAATCCGATCCAGGGCTATACGGCGGTTCTCGTGCAGTAAGAAGGATGACTCCTGTGAATCCAAGACGTTTTCTCAGCGCCAACAGCGGCCAAAGCCTCATCGAGACAGCGCTCACGCTCTCGCTGCTGATCCTCTTGCTCGCAGCCGCAGTCGACTTTGGCCGCGCGTACTACCTGCTGATTGAACTCAAATCAGCGGCCCACGCCGGCGCCATTTACGGCTCGCAATACCCCACCGACACTAACGGGATGAAGGCCATCGCCTCGTCAAACGCTACGAACTTAACAAACGTGAGTTTTACCCCAACCGCCAGTTGGGGATGTGAATGCGACGATGGCTCGAGCGCCACACTAGCGACCGGTTCGCCTCTGGCCTGCAGTACGCCCAGCTGCACGGGGGGCAATCTGGTGTACTACGTCGTGGTCAATACTACCGCTTCGTTTTCGCCCATGCTGCCCTGGCCGGGTATTCCATCCACTATGAACCTATCGGAAACAGTAGAGATGCGCAGCACCAACTACTAGCTATGAAACTCCATCGCGTCATTCGAGCCGGCGTCAGAGAACAGAGCGGCGACACGCTCATCGAAATCGCCATTTCCGCAGTTGTCGTTCTCACGCTTATTTTTGGCGTGATGGAATTTGCGCGGGCCATGTATGTGTATCACTTCGTCTCCACCGCGGCGCAGGCTGGCACGCGCTATGCCCTCGTGCGCGGCAACAGCTGGAGCACCGACTGCAGCGGTTCCAGCAGTGGCATGAGCTGCAAAGCCGCCGCGTCCGATGTACAAGCCTACGTGCAGGGCTTAGCGCCCCCCGGCGTTGTCGGCTCAGACGTCACCGTGGACACCAAATGGCCCGGCAGCAGCCCCAACGCCAGCATCACCTGCGCGGCGGGTACTCCGAGTCCTGGCTGCGTGGTCCAGGTGGTTGTCTCCTACAATTTCAGATTCATCGCCCCCTTCATGCCTGCATCGGGGCTAGCTTTCTCTGCGACTTCGCAGCAGGTGATTCAAAAGTAGGAGCGTTTCGCCTCTACGGCCTCAGAAGCCGAACTGCGGCTGTTCTGGTAATCGCCTGAGTGCCGTCTCCCGCGTTTGACAATCCCTTCCCCCGCCCTCGAAAATGCTCCGTGGGCTGATCCGCTGTGCGGGAAGCCATCCCTCATTCCGAAATCCCCAATCTTCGGAGCAGCATGAGCATTCTCGATCGCTTTCGCCTCGATGGAAGAACTGCGCTCGTTACCGGCGCCGCCACCGGCCTCGGATCGGCCATTGCAACGGCGCTGGCGGAAGCCGGCGCCGCGGTAGCCTGTCATGGCAACCGGCGTCCCGCAACCGATACCGAGCAGCGCATCCGCCAGGCAGGCGGTAACGCGCGCAGCTTCGCCGCCGACCTCAGCAGTCCCGTGGGAGCCGATCAACTCTTCTCCGAAGTCGTTTCCGCGATGGGTGCGCCCGACATTCTGGTGAACAACGCGGGCATGATCCATCGCGCCACCGCCGCCGAGCATTCGCTGGAAGCCTGGATGCAGGTCCTGCAGGTCAATCTCACCAGCGCGTTTCGCCTCAGCCAGCTGGCCGGACGCGAGATGCTCAACCGGCGCCGCGGCAAGATCATCAACATCGCGTCGATGATGGCCTTCCAGGGTGGCATCCGCATCGCGGCGTACACCGCGTCCAAGGGCGGTATCGCACAATTGACGAAGGCGCTCGCCAATGAATGGGCGGCGAACAACGTGCAGGTGAACGCCATCGCACCGGGTTACTTCCGCACGGAGAACACCTCTGCCCTGCAGAAGGACGAAACCCGCAATCAGCAGATCCTCGACCGCATTCCTGCCGGCCGCTGGGGCGATCCCGAAGATCTGGGCGGCACCGCAGTCTTTCTGGCCTCCCATGCCAGCGATTACATCACCGGAACCGTGCTGGTCGTCGATGGCGGCTGGCTGTCGCGTTAGGAGAAGGGACCATGGCTCGCGAGAAAGCAATTTGTGGCACAGCAATGGCCGAATCCGCAATCTCCCGCAAATCCGAGGGCGGATCGGACCCGTACCAGCTGCAGAGCCTTGACCGGGCCGTCTCCGTGCTCGACCTGCTCGGCGAGAGTGAAGGCCCGCTCGGCCTGGCGGACGTCTGCGAGCGCATGGACCTGCACAAGAGCACCGCGCACCGTGCCCTCATGGTCCTCGAACGCACCGGCCTGATCGAGCGCACGCCGGAGAACCGCTTCCGTCTGGGACTGAAGCTCTACGAACTGGGAAGCCGCGCGGTCGAGCAGATCGACCTGCGCGCGCGGGTGCAGCCCTGGTTCAGGCGCCTCTCCACGCAGGTCGGCGAAACGGTGCACCTTGGCGTCCTGCAGAAGAGCAAAGTGGTGTATCTCGACAAGGTGGAGCCCAGCAACCGCCGCGTGTGGCTGGCGTCGCGCATCGGCGCGTCGAATCCCGTCTACTGCACCGCCATGGGGAAAGCGATGCTCGCGTTTCTCCCCGCCGAAACCGCCGCCGAGATCATCGGACGCACTCGCTTTGTGCGCTTTACCCCGCGGACGCTCTGCACGCCGGAAGCCTTGCAGCGATCGCTGGACCGCGTGCGCCGTCGCGGCTATGCCATCGATGATGAAGAGGTGGAGTGCGGCGTACGGTGCGTGGGCGCGCCCATCCTGAACGAAAGCGGTTTTCCCATTGCAGCTGTCAGCGTCTCCGGGCCATCGTCACGCATTACCCAGCAGAGCGTTCCCGGCATTGCCGAACATCTGATGCGCTGCTGCCGCGAGATTTCCGCCTCGCTCGGCACGCGCGACCGCCGACGGACCGCCCATCACTCGCCGTTCCTGAACCACTACGGCACATAGTCGCTAGGGCTCGTGGACTTTCACCACCACCGAGCCGTAGATCGTGCCGACCGGAATCAGCAACTGGTGCGGAGTCCCCGCGTGTACCGTGACCAGATCGCCCGTGCTCAGCGTCTGCTGCTGCCCACCGACAATCTTCTCTCCGTGGCTTTCGCCGTCTGCATTCGTCTTCGCATCGGGAACCGTGCCGCCGGTGACCAGTGTTGCGGTCCCTTGCTACACCAGCATCACGTCATCCCAGTGTGCGTGGATCTCGGCGCCCCCGCTCGTCGACCGCACCGAGAGCTGCACCTTGTAGCTGCCGTAGTCGGCCAGGGTAGCGCCGCTGCTGCCCTTCGCCGTCGCCTCCGGAATCAGCTTCTCTATCCGGGCCTTTACATCGTTCTGCAGAAAGACCGGCCCTGGCTGCGACTCCGCAGCCTGCGCCATTCCGGAGGCTCGCGCAGGCGCACTCCCATGACTCTGGGCGAACGCCGGAAGCGCAATCGTCACGGCGACAGCAATAAATGAGGTTTTCATCCCGCTCTCCTCTTTCCTTACCGCAGGGTGGTGATCGGCGCCGCATCCATATCCGCGTAATCCTGATTCTCCCCACCCATGCCCCAGCAGAAACTGTACGCCTGCGTGCCCATGCCTGCGTGAATCGACCA
>DATEPN010000426.1:0-7379 GCA_035273225.1 Acidobacteriaceae bacterium
AGTTGCGCCGCCCCACCGCTGGACCTCTCTGCTTCCCCTGCGGCGGTTCGACGCTCTGACCGGGCGCCGGCACCCACGGCTGACAACTCGGGCACCACCAGGTAGAGCGCGCGCCCAGCCCTTGCCGCCGCATCATGATCAGCGCACCGCAGCGGCGGCACTCCTGCCCATGGCGGCCGTAGACCCACAGGCGTTCCTCGCGATCCATGCTGTGCGTCGTGCGGCGCCCCCCATTGGCATCATCGCGGACGTTCTCGCGCAGGTAACGGCTGGCGAAATCTACCAGCGACTGCACCTCGCGTGGACTGAGCGTGCTCAGCAGTCGAAACGGATGCACGCCTGCAGCAAACGCCACTTCGCTCTTGTACACGTTGCCCAGCCCGGCGAGGAGTCGCTGGTTCAGCAGCGCATCGCCCACTTCATCCTCCGGATGCGCGGCGGCCCAGGAGCGCAGCGTCTCACGCCCGTTCTCGACAGTGAAATCTGCGCCGAGGACATCGGGGCCGAGGCGCGCAATTTCCGCATGCCGCGCGAGACTGCGCGCCGTGTGGAACTCCGCAATCGGCACGTCAAACGCGACCGCCTGAAAGTCGCCACACGTGATTGCGAGGCGCATGTGATTGCGGCCGATCTGCCATTTCTCTCCGGTGCGGTAGATGTGCCAGGAGCCGCTCATGCGCATATGCGTCGCGAGGATCAGGTCTCCGGAGAAGAACATGAGGCACCATTTGCCGCGCGATTCCACGCGCTCGACCGTCCGGCCGACGATCGGAGCATCGTCGTTGACGCGGGCCAGAGGGGCGAGCGCTGTTTCGAAGCCAGTGACCATTTTCCCGCCGAGCGCCTTCTGCAGCGTACGCGCCGCACGGAAGATGTTGTCTCCTTCAGGCATAACTGCCGGGATCCTCGGCGTCGGTGCTGTCGCCCGCTAAAGCAGGCAGGCCGCGACGCACGGTGAAGCCGAGCGGCGCGGGATGGAATCCCGCATCCAGGAGAAAGCGTGCCAGCGGGTGCTCCGCGACGGGGATGCCGTTGATGGTCGAGACGAGCAAACCGCTCCGCTCGTGTCCGGATTCGCCGCGCTCGCGTTGCACGTGGGCGACGAAGAACTCCGCCAGCGCGCGCGCAACCTGTGAACGCGCCGGCTCGTCCTCGGGCAGCAGCACCTGGATCGCAGGGTTGCCGCGGCGAAGATAAGCGGTGAGCACGCCATCGATGAGTACAACTCGCGATCCGGTGCTCCGCGTCATCGAAGAGCCCTCCTCGGGTGGCGCGGGCCAGCGCAGGAGAGCGCCCCAGGGATTGGCAGGATCCGTCGCAGCGAGCATCACCACCTCGTGCTTATCCTGCGGCGCCTCGGCGCGCAGCGAGCGGAGCAAATCGACCGCAGCAGGCGCAGCGAATTGCGTGGCTCCCAGATCGGCAGCGAAGTAGCCGCGGCGAATACGTCCGCTCTCTTCCAGGCCTTTGAGCACGTCGTAGATGGCCGAGAATCCGCCGGGAAGATTTTCGGCATGAGCTGTTTCGCGAAAGATGACTCCATAGCGTGTGAGCAGTTGTTGCGCAACAGCATGGCTCCACTCGGTCATCCGTGCGGGGGTGGTGCGCTCGACATCGAAAGCGACCTCGTTCAGGCTCCAGCGGCCCTGCGCGGAAGGCGGTGTGGTACGGCGACTGCGGAACGAGGGCTGGTTATGGACGCGGCGTGCGGGACGCGCCGAGCGTCCACTGCCGGCGGGCTTTTCGCACCAGGCCCGCAGGGCATGAAGGGTGTCGTTCGCGACGAGACCGCGCCAGACCAGCGACCAAAGCGCGTCGATCGTTTCGCCCGGATAGCCTCCGCCGGTGCCGTCGTGCAGCAACTGGAAAAAGGAAGCGCCATTGCGGCGGAGGTACTCGAGGACGCGCTGCTCGCGCTCGGTGAGCGGCGATTCCGGCGCGGCGGTCTTCAACGGTGCGCCGAAAATACGGTCCGGAGGCCAGAGCAGCGGCAGGCGATCGGCGAGGTATAACCCAATGCGGCCGTCGTGCTCCCCGAGCGGCTCAAACCCAGCCCAGACGACTTCTCCCGCCGCGACCAGCGTGTCGAGATCCGACGCACGGTACCCCGCAATGCGGGCGGGCAGGATTTCTGTCTCGAGCAACGAAGCGGGCAGCGGCGCGCCCTGCAGATTCTCAATTGTGTCGAGCAGGGCGTCGAGGCCGCGACGCGGCTGCAGTACCCCTTGCCAGCGCGTGACGAGGCGCGCAAGGGTGCGCTGCTCCACGGGCTCCACTTCTTTGCGCAGCTTCGCGAGGGATTTACGACGGATCGTGCGCAGAACTTCGGTGTCGATCCACTCGCGCGCAAGCCTGCCGGGGCGGAATCCACCTTCCACGACACGCCCGGTCGTGACCAGCCGTTCGAGAACCGATTCCACTGCGGCCCTGGGCAGGCCGTAGCGATGCGCGATGTCGGCCGTGGTGAAAGGCCCGTGCGTGCGCGCGTAGCGGCGAACGATCTCGGTGAGCGCTTCGGGCGCCGGTTCCAGGAACGCCACCGGCAGTCCTGGCGGCAGCGGCACGCCAAGAGCATCGCGAACCCGCGCCGCATCTTCAACGGCGATGAGTCGCTTTTGGCCGGCAATCATAATCTCGAGCACCCGCCGCGAGCGGATGAGGCGATCCGCAAACCCGGCGACCTCCGCGGATGTGCAGCGTGCGGCGAGTTCCTCGCGCGCGAGATCTCCAAGCCGCAGCAGCAGATCGTGCACGCCGTCGAGCGATCGCGCCTTGTACTCGCCCACCAGGCACTGCAGCTGCTCTTCGGTCTCCTCGATCGCGGCAGCGTCGAGCAGTTCGCGGAGGTCGGCATCTCCCAGAAGTTCCCGGAGCTGCTCCTGATCGATAGCCAGAGCGTGAGCGCGCCGTTCCGCCAGCGGAGCATCCCCGTCATATATATAGTTCGCGACGTAGCCAAAGAGCAGCGCCCCGGCAAACGGCGAAGGCGTACGCGAATCAACAATATGCACACGTATGGCGCGGGCGGAGATGGCCCGCAGCGTTTCCAGCAGCGCAGGCATATCGAATACGTCACGGAGGCACTCGCGGTAGGACTCGAGCAGCATAGGGAAGCTGGGATACCGTGCCGCCACGCTGAGCAGGTCATAGGCACGCTTGCGCTGTTGCCAGAGCGGGGTACGCCCTTCGGCCCGGCGGCGCGGCAGCAGCAGGGCGCGCGAAGATGCCTCGCGAAACTTCGCAGCGAACAGAGCAGTGGATCCAAGCTGCCGCATGACCAGCTCGGCCGCCTCGACCGGCTGCATCAGCAGCAGGTCGGTATCCGGCGGCGCATCAGTCTCCGGAAAGCGCAGGACAAATCCGTCTTCGGTAGCCATGCTCTCGACGTCGAGCCCGGCTGCCTTGATGCGGGCCGTAGCCGCCATCGCCCACGGTGTGTGAATTTTGCTCCCGAAGGGCGTCAGACAGCACACGCGCCAGTCGCCGACCTCATCGCGCACGCGCTCAATGACAATGGTGCGATCGTCGGGGACCTGCTGCGTAGCGAGTTCCTGATCGGCAAGGTAGCGCAGAACGTTTTCGGCAGCCTGCGGATCGAGATCATGCTGCTGCACAAGCTTGGTCATCGCGACAGAGCGAGGCACATCGCGCAGCTCGCGGACAAGGCCGCCAATACGGCGCCCGAATTCGATGGGGCGTCCCGGCTGATCGCCGTGCCAGAAGGGCATCTTGCCAGGCTCACCCGGAGCAGGACTTACGAGCACGCGGTCCTGCGTGATCTCGTCGATGCGCCACGTCGAGGCGCCCAGCACGAACGTCTCGCCGGTGCGCGCTTCAAAAACCATCTCCTCGTCGAGTTCGCCAACGCGCACGGGCTTCGCCGCTCCGCTGAGGAACACTCCATAAAGACCGCGGTCGGGGATCGTACCTCCGTTGAGAATGGCAATGCGCCTGACGCCTTCACGGGGAGTGATCCAGTTGCGCGCACGGTCCCAGGTCACGCGTGGCCGCAGTTCGGCAAACTCATCGGAAGGATAGCGGCCGGCGAGCATATCCAGAACGCCATCGAAGACCGGCACGGTTAATCCGGCAAATGGTGCAGCACTACGGACGATTCGCAGCAGCGCCTCGTAAGACAGGCCCGGCCCTTCGCCTTCCTCGCCCGGGCGCCTGCGGAGGCGTTCCACGTCGACGGCGGGAAGCGGCGGCTGCGCGACGATAGCGACCATCTGCTGCGCGAGCACATCGAGGGGGTTGCGCAGGAACCGCGTGGATTCGACGTGGCCTTCGTGCATGGCCTGCGTGACCGCTGCGCAGGCGACCAGGTCGGCGCGGTATTTCGGAAAGATGATGCCGTTCGAGGGTGCGCCAACGGAGTGCCCGGCCCGGCCAATGCGCTGCATCCCTGCGGCGACCGAGGGCGGCGCCTCGATTTGGATGACCAGATCGATGGCGCCCATATCGATCCCCAGCTCGAGCGACGAAGTGCAGACCAGCGCGCGAAGATTGCCGGCCTTCAGCATCTCTTCAATCTCCGTACGTTGCGCCGCCGCGAGAGAGCCATGGTGCGCGCGAGCAATGGACTCACCGGCGAGGTCGTTCAGCGCCCCCGCCAGCCGCTCCGCGATGCGGCGGGCATTCACAAAGATCAGCGTGGACGTCCGGCTGCGGATGATTTCGAGGAGACGCGGGTGAATGGATTGCCAGATGCTGGTCCGCTTTGGCGCCTGTCCTGCCGGTCCGCTGGGCAGATCGTCGATCTCGCCGAGCTTCGCCATGTCCTCGACGGGAACTTCGACCGAGAGATGCAGGACCTTCCGGGCTCCGGCGTTGATGATCGTCACCGGCCGAAACTGTGGGCCCAGCGCCTCGCGTGCATCGACTGATGCTTCGGTTTCCAGAGCATGAGTGAAGCCCTCAATGACTCTTTGCGTATCAGCCGCCGTTGAAACCGTAATCCTGCCGTTGTGTGCATGCGGGCCATGCGCGCTTCCCTGCCCTTCAGCCCCGCCCAGAAACCGGGCTACTTCTTCGAGCGGCCGCTGGGTGGCGCTGAGACCGATTCGCTGCAGAGGGCGCCCGGTGAGGGCCTGGAGCCGTTCGAGCGAGACGGCCAGGTGAGCGCCCCGCTTCGTGGGCACCAGAGCATGGATCTCGTCCACGATGACGGTGTCGACGGTCCGCAGGCCTTCGCTGGCGCCGGAGGTGAGGAGCAGGTAGAGCGACTCCGGGGTGGTGATGAGGATCTCGCCGGGGTGGCGGCGGAAGCGGGCACGCTCGCGCGGCGAGGTATCGCCGGTGCGGATGCTGATCTCGGGAACGTGAACCGCCATCCCTTCCCGCTGGGCCATATTGGCGATGCCGGCAAGCGGGGAGCGCAGGTTCCGTTCAACGTCAACCGCAAGGGCCTTGAGTGGCGAAATATAAAGGATGCGGCATCCCGCGCTCTGCGGAGGATCGCGCAGCATGAGACGATCCAGGCACCAGAGGAAAGCCGTCAGGGTTTTTCCGGTCCCCGTAGGGGCGAGGATCAGAGTCGAGTCGCCCCGCGCGATGGCCGGCCAGCCTTCCCGCTGAGGGGCGGTTACATCCTCGAAGACCGCGCGAAACCACTTTGCCGTGACGGGGTGAAACAGATCCAGCACATGCGGAGGCCTCTCCCCAGCCTCGGTTGGCTCGGCCCGGCGCGCCCGACCGGTTCTCTTTTTCTCCTTTGGCAACCCGCTGCTCCTTCTGCGTTTATTCTCCATCGTTCGGATGCCTGGCGCGAGACGGGGAAGCAGGCAGTCAAAGCTGAGATTCGGGTGTGAAAAGACGAAGCGGCGCCCCGTCCAAAACGGCGCCGGCCCATTGCGGCCGAGCCATCCGGCCCGGCGTTCCACAGAAATGGCACCAGAGCCGGGGCAGAATCCCACATTCGTAACTTACGAAATGGCACGTTGTAGCCAGGGTTCGAACCCCCAAAAGTCGTAGGGTCAACGATATGGGATGTATATAATGAGGGCATTACTTGCAGCGGCCCAGGTTACTGGAGTCGGAGCACGATAGAGCCGCACGCTGGCTGTATGAATTTGACAACAGGCCATTGTGCGCGTGGCCGTTCAGGATTGGGATGGCTTCCACCGCCAAAATCTGCCCCTCGGTTATTCGCGTACTGATCGCGGATGATCACGCCCTGTTCCGGGACGGCCTGCGTAAACTGCTGGAGGCCGAAGGCGGCTTCGAGGTCGTAGGCGAGGCCGGCGACGGTGAGGTGCTCCTGGATATGGTGCGCCGCACCGAGGCAGACGTCATCCTGTTGGATCTGGCAATGCCCCGCCAGGACGGTATGGAAGTGCTCCGGGAACTAGCTGCCGCACAAATTCCGGTCCGCACGCTGCTTCTGACGGCAACCATCAACAAGGACCAGATCGTCCGCGCCCTGAAACTGGGAGCCTACGGGGTCGTGACCAAGGATTCCACCAGCCAGCGGCTCTTCGACAGCATTCGCTGCATCATGTCGGGGCAGTACTGGGTGGGACGGGAGAGCATTTCCGACCTGGTCCGTGCCCTGCGCAGCTTGTCGAATTCGGACAGCGCCTCGAAGCCTCGAGAGTTCGGGTTGACGCCGCGCGAAATGGAGATCGTGACGCTCGTCGTCGCCGGCTATTCGAATCCGGACATCGCGCAGCGCTGCTCCATCAGCGAGCAGACGGTGAAGCATCACATCAGCAATATCTTTGATAAGCTGGGCGTCTCGAATCGCCTTGAGCTCGCCCTCTTCGCTGTCAATCATCGCCTGACTGAAGCGAGCTGATCCCTTCGGCACTACTCGTTCATCTCCCTCAGTACCCTCCTAAAGTTTCGAACGTAACCACTGCGATGCCCATTTGCGCTCGCCGCGGTAATACCCCAAGGTCGCAGCGCATGTAGCACCTCCTGGGTCCATGACGCTGGTACCGTTGGGCCATTGTTGATGTTGGTCCAGTCCCGTACTCTCAAGTTCCTCGCCGTTGGCAACAATTGCGAATCTTTTATCAGCCCGCAGGAACAAGGAGACGGGATATGGTCAACCACGCCCTAAACGGCTGGCGAACCAGGGTCGAACGAGCTCGACGCTATGGCATCGGGGCCGAGCTGCGTTTCCGCGTCCGGGGCGAACGGGAATGGCAGGAGGGTGTCATGGAGAACATCAGCATTAGCGGTCTCCTGATGCGCACCGGGCGTTCCCTGGAGCCCAATACTTTGATCGAGATGCGATTTGTGCTTCCGATCGAATTGAACGGCGAGTGCGCCGCTGAAGTTATGTGCCGAGGTTCTGTCGTCAGGTCATCTGGGGAGCCGATCCCCGACGGCTACGCCACCGTAGCCGCCCGGATCGAACACTTCCGATTTCTACG
>DATEPN010000427.1:0-4679 GCA_035273225.1 Acidobacteriaceae bacterium
AATCCAGAGGGAGCCGTCCGGCGTGCTGATCATGGTGGAGTTTTCGGTCGGTTCGGCGTCCAGCCGGATGCGCTGCGCGTGTCCAGCTTCAACACGAAACAGCCCGGCCGCGGTGAGTGCCCAAACCGCGCCACCGCCTTCGAAAGTTCGCCAGACTTGGGTTGAAGGGATACCTTCATGTGGCCCGATGCGCTCGACGATGCCGTCGTGCATGCGCGCCAAGCCGCCCGAGGTGCTGATCCAGAGGGTGCCATCGCGGCTCTCCAGCAGGCCGTCGATGAGGTCGCTAGGCAATCGCGGCGTATTCGAGCGGGCAATGACGGAGAATTGCTCGCCGTCGAAGCGCACCAGGCCGCCTTCGGTAGCGATCCACAGGAATCCGTTGCGACCCTGCACGATGGCGTGGACCGTGTTTTGCGGCAGGCCTGTGTCGGTCTGCCAGGACTGGAAGCCGTATTGCGCTACGGCCGTATGCGGGTCGAGAGCCACCGCCGGAATCGCCAGCGCGATCCACGCCCCGCATAACCCAACCGCAGCACGCATCCTGAAGACCATGAGGTTCTGTGGGCATCCTAAATCGGCGCGCAGGGGGTCGGCTCAGAATTGTTACGCTTCTACCGTGTCTTTCGAGAGGCGCGCACCGGCTCGGCCAGGCGCCGGACCTGGACCTTTTCGGCCGCCGCCGGACCGATGGTGAACTGGCCGGCCGGCGTCTCGATTGCTACGGTCTGGTCGTAATTGCGCTGCAGCACGCTGACCTGACCACCCGGCTCGATGCCGGTCTGATGCAGAAAGCGGAGCAGCTTCGGATCACGTTCGTAGAGGCTGGTCACCTCGTACTGTGCTCCAGCGGCCACATCCGCGAGCGGACGCACCCCGCGCCGCTGGCGCTTCTCAGGACTCTCCGGAAGTACGGCGTTGCCATGCGGGCAGGTTCCCTTTTCGCCGAGCTTTCTGATCAACAGTGCTTCAAAGGCCGGCGAGACAGCGTGCTCCAGACGTTCTGCCTCGTCGTGCACCTCGTACCAGGGCATGCCGAACATTTCCGAGAGCATGCGCTCGATCAGGTGATGCCGCAGCGCGGTTCGGTAGGCCGCTTCGCGACCAAGGGAGGTCAGGCGCACCACGCCATCGGGCTTCACCTCGACGAAGCCGTCGCGCTTCAGCCGCCGCAGCGCCATAGAGACGGCTGGGGGAGAGACTTTGAGCCAGTGTGCCAGTGTGGCCGAGATGACGGTCTGACCTTCGCTCTCAGTCTCGAGAATCGCCTTCAGGTAATCCTCTTTCGAAACGCTGATGCCCTTGTTCACGCGCGCTCCTGCCGTTAGGTTACAAACGGCGCTCCATCCGCCTTGGCTTTTCCGCAGCGACCGAAGACACGCGCCGCGCACCCCTCCCGTACAATATCTTCAGCCATTTCCCAGACGAAGGATTCCGTGTCGACTACTCCTCCCGCCAGTCGTAAGCGCGTTCTCAGCGGCATGCGTCCCACCGGCAAACTCCACCTCGGCAACTACATGGGCGCGCTCCACAACTGGGTCCGCCTGCAGAAGGAGTACGAGTGCTATTTCTTTATCGCGGACTGGCATGCCCTGACCACCGATTACGCTGATCCCTCGGCGATCGCGGCGAATACGCGGGAAGTCGGGCTCGACTACCTTGCTGCCGGCCTCGATCCGGAGAAGTCTGTCCTGTTTCTGCAGAGCGACATCAAAGCGCACGCCGAGTTCCACCTGCTTTTGTCGATGATCACGCCGCTCGGCTGGCTCGAGCGCGTGCCCAGCTACAAGGAGCAGCAGGAGAACCTTACCTCAAAGGATCTCACCACCTACGGATTCCTTGGCTATCCGCTGCTGCAGGCCGCCGACATTCTCATCTATCAACCGGACTTCGTTCCCGTCGGCCAGGATCAGGCGGCACACGTCGAATTGACGCGCGAGATCTCCCGCCGTTTTAACCAGTTCTACAAAAAACAGGCAACAGGCAACAGAACAGCAATACCCGGTGAGGAGATCCTGCCGGAACCGCAGGTTCTGCTGACGCCGTCGCCGAAGCTCCCCGGCACGGACGGACGCAAGATGTCCAAGAGCTACGGCAACACGATTCTGCTCAGCGATCCCGAGGCGGAGATCCGTGCCAAGCTGAAGCCGATGGTCACCGACCCGGCTCGCATTCGCCGCAAAGATCCCGGCAACCCCGACAAATGCCCCGTCGGTGACCTGCACAAAATCTTCTCGACCTCGGAGACGATGGCGAAGGTGTACGACGGCTGTACGACCGCCGGGATCGGCTGCATTGAGTGCAAGACCTGGGCGGCGGACGCGATAGTCGCCCACCTGAGCCCAATCCAGGAGCGACGCCGCCATTACGAAGCGCAGCCGCAGCTCGTGACTGAAATCTTCGCCGCCGGAGCGCAGCGCGCGACCGCCCGCGCCGAACAAACCATGCAGGAAGTCCGAACGGCTATGGGACTTGCCGGAGTCTTTGCCCAATGAAGGATCAGGAACACCCTCAGCCGGACGAAACGGCGGAAGGACCAGCCGCCGGAGAGAATGCCGCCGAGCAGGCGGCCGCAACGGCGAGCACTCCCGCGCCCCAGTCGAAAAACAAGACCAGACCGGACGAGGACTCCGCGTTTCCGTTCTCCGTTACGGTGGGCCAGGTCTACGACGGCCCGCTCGATCTGCTGCTCGACCTGGTCCGCAAGCAGAACATCGACATCTACGACATACCGATTGCGAAGATCACCGCGCAGTTTCTGGCCTACGTCGAGCACCTGAAGGTCGCCGACGTGGATACCGCCGGCGAATTCATCTACATGTCGGCGCTGCTCATCCATATCAAGAGCAAGATGCTGCTGCCGCGCTCGCCCGCCGAGGCCGGCGAAGGGGAGGCCGAAGATCCCCGCCGCGAACTGGTCGAGCGGCTGCTCGAGCACGAACGATTCCGTAACGCCGCGCAGATGCTCCAGCAGAAGCGGCAGCTGGAAGAGGCGACCTGGACGAACCCGGGGATGCGCGACTTCCGGCAGGCCGCCGAAGATGACCAGGACATCGCTGCCGACACGATGGACCTGGTCCGCGTTTTCCGCGAGATCCTCGAGCGAGCCAAGAACCGTCCTATCCTGGATGTCGCGGAAGACACGGTCACCGTCCGCCAGATGATCGAGTTCCTCCGCCGGCGTTTGATGATGGAGGACCGTCCGGTCGCGTTGTCGAAAATCCTGTCGAATACGCGTTCGACAAACGCGGTGATCGCCATGTTCCTGGCGCTGCTTGAACTGGTGCGACTCCAGGCGATCCTGCTGCGCCAGGACCGCGGCTTCAGCGAAATTTTCGTTAAGAAGAACACGGAATTCGAGCAGGTCATGACCGAGCGGCTCGCGGTGCAGGACGACTGGCGGTAGCCGCTTCGGAACGGGCGGGGCTTCGTCCCAAAACGGTTCACTTGCGGCATAGCACCGCTTTCCGCGGTCCACAACCCCTGCACGCTAAATGATGTACCCTGTTTTCCGCAGTAACTTCCGATGGTAATTTGGCCAAGTTCCGCCGGGCCCCTACAATGATCTGTGACAACTGAACCTTTATGCATGAAGGAATAGCGGTCGCACTCACTCCGCAGGAGATCGCGGCAGGCTCACTTCTCGATCGGTCCCAGAAAAAACCTCATAGCAGGGTCGGCTTCGTAGTTTTTGGCCTCGTGGTGCTGGCTGGTCTCGTCTACGCCGGTTCGCAGCTTGCGCACGACCTCTCCCGGGTCCACACGCTGACCGCCTGGCCCTACATGCTGCTGGGGCTGGCGCTCCTCATCGCACTCGGCTTCGAGTTCGTGAATGGGTTCCACGACACGGCCAACGCGGTCGCCACAGTCATTTACACGAACTCCCTCACGCCGCATGTGGCGGTCGTCTGGTCCGGCATATGGAACCTGATCGGAGTGCTCACCTCATCCGGCGCCGTTGCGTTCTCGATCCTGTCGCTGCTGCCGGTGGAGCTTGTTCTGCATGTGGACAAAGGCGCCGGGTTCACGATGGTCTTCGCGTTGCTCATCGCGGCTATTCTCTGGAACCTGGCGACCTGGTGGTGCGGGCTGCCTGCGTCCAGTTCGCACACCCTCATCGGATCGATCATTGGCGTGGGCATCGCCAACCAGCTGATGGGGGTGCGCAGCGGCATCAGCGGAGTGGACTGGGATCAGGCCAGAACCGTCTTCAAAGTCCTGCTCATTTCGCCGGTTGTCGGATTCGGCTGCGCCGCGCTCCTGCTGCTGGTTCTTAAATTTGCTGTTCGGGATCCCGCGCTTTACGAAGCGCCGAAGGGCGACGATCCGCCGCCGTTCTGGATCCGGTGCCTGCTGATCCTCACCTGCACGGGAGTCAGTTTCGGGCATGGCTCCAACGATGGGCAGAAGGGCATGGGACTGATCATGCTCATCCTCATCGGCACAGTTCCGACGGCCTACGCGCTGAACCACGCCATCGGTTACGACAAGGTGCAGGACTTCGCTGCCGTTTCGCAGCAGTCCGTGCGCGCCCTCGACAACTACGCTCCGCCTGAAGCCGATCCGGCTGATCCGCGCGCGACGCTGACGGAGTACATCCGCACACGCCAGCTCACGGCTGACACGGCGCCGGCCCTTCGCCAGATGATCGAGCAGATCGAAAGCGAAGTGGTCATGTA
>DATEPN010000428.1:0-28048 GCA_035273225.1 Acidobacteriaceae bacterium
AATGACTGGCTCAAGAAGTACTGCGCCGAAAACGGGATCGTCTATCTCGATTACTTCTCCGCCATGGTCGACGAGCACGGCTATTTGAAGCAGGACCTCACCGAGGACGGACTGCACCCAAACACCGCCGGCTTCGCCATCATGGCGCCCCTCGCCCAGTCAGCCATTACGAAAGCCCTTGGCCAGCCGGTAGTCATGGGTAGATAACTTCGTCCGCATGCTGTACAAAAATCACTGCTCCGCCACGGTTGGATTGCTTAGCTTTCCCAGCCCCGTAATCTCGATCGTCACCGTCTCGTTCGGCTTGAGCCAACGCTGCGGCTTGCGGCCCAGCCCCACGCCGGCCGGTGTTCCCGTGCTGATGATGTCTCCCGGCTGCAGCGGCGTGATCGACGAGATGTACTCGATCAGCTCCGGCACGCCGAAGATCAGCTCGCGGGTGTTCGAGTGCTGCATCTCCTCGCCATCAATCTCGAGGCGAATGTCCAGCGCATGCGGATCGGGAATCTCATCCGCCGTTACGATCGCCGGCCCCATAGGACAGAAGGTCGGGAAGCTCTTCCCCAGTGTCCACTGCGAAGTGGCCAGTTGCACATCGCGCGCGCTCACGTCATTGACAATCGTGTACCCGAAGACGTGGTCCTTCCACTCATTGGCGGGAATGCGGCACCCGCCACGGCCGACGACCACCGCAAACTCCGCCTCATAGTCCGGCTGCTTCGTGTTCATCGGCAGCACAATGTGGTGGCCGGGTCCGACGATCGCCGACGACAGCTTCATGAACACCGTCGGCACCGCCGGAATCTGCATGTTCGACTCGACCGCGTGGTCGCGATAATTGAGTCCAATGCAGAAAATCCGCGGCGGCGACAGAATCGGCGCGAGCAGGCGCACCTGATCCAGCGGAATCCGTGTGCCTCCACTCGGAATCTCCCCGCTCGCGATCACCTCCGCGGTTTCGGAGAACCCCTGGGGCGATAAATCGGCGACCTCGCCGTCCAGCAAAATGCCCGGACGCGGCCGCTCATCTCCAAGAGCAAACGTAACAATCTTCATGACAATTCCTTCCAGACAGGTCCTAGTGGATAGCAATACTTCTCGAGCGTTTCCAGCCGAATTTCGCTGCTGTAGCCCGGCATCTGCGGCAGCATGTATCGCCCCCGCCGGATCCGCACCGGATCGACAAAATGCTCGTGCAGGTGATCGACGAACTCCGTCACCCGATTCTCTAACGTGCCTGACGCCCGCAGAAAATCGAAGACCGAAAGGTGCTGCACCAGCTCGCATAGCCCCACGCCGCCCGCATGCGGACACACCGGAATCCCGAACTTCGCCGCCATCAGAATCACCGCGACGTTTTCGTTGACGCCCGCCAGCCGGCAGCTATCGATCTGGCACACGTCAATGGCCCCGGCCTGCATCAGCTGCTTGAACATCACCCGATTCTGGCAATGCTCCCCGGTCGCGATGCGCACGCCCGACTCGCGGCGAATACGCGCGTGGCCCAGGATGTCGTCCGGACTGGTGGGCTCCTCCATCCACCACATCTCGACCTCGTTCAGCGCGCGCGTCCGCTGGATCGCCTCTTCCACGTCCCACTTCTGGTTGGCGTCCATCATCAGCTTGTTCTGCGGTCCGATCTTCTCCCGTACGAGGCGCGCCCGCCGCAGATCCTCGGAAGGATCGCCGCCCACCTTCAGCTTGAAGTGCGTCCACCCTTCCGCGAGTGCCTCATCCGCAAGCTTGCGGATACGATCCTCGCTGTACCCAAACCATCCGACGGAAGTCGTGTACGCCGGGTACCCGTCGCGCTCCAGCTCCGCCTGGCGCTCTTCCTTGCCGCGCTCCCGTTCACTCAGAAGCTCCAGCGCCTCCTCGGGCCGCAGCACATCCGTGATGTAACGAAAATCAATCGTGCTGACGATCTGCTCTGCCGGCATATCCGCCAGCAGCTTCCAGACCGGTTTCTTCTCGGCGCGCGCCCAGAGATCCCAGACGGCATTCAGCAGCGCCGCTGCCGCCAGATGCACAACACCCTTCTCAGGACCCAGCCAGCGAAACTGCGTATCGCCCGTCACCTCGCGCGAGAAAGCCGCAAAATCATGCGTGATCGAGTCCAGCGTGCGCCCGACAGCAAAGCGTGACAGGTATTCAAGCGCCTGCACGCACAAGTCCGTGCCGCGGCCCAGGGTAAACGTCAGACCGTACCCCCGCAGATCGCTGTTGGTCTCCAGCACGCAATAGGCCGCGGAGTAATCCGGATCCTTGTTCACCGCATCGGACCCGATCGCCTCACGCGAAGTTGGAAAACGCAGATCAATCGCCCGCGCCGCAATGATTCTCAGTTCACCCAAATGTCTTCTCCAGCCTCAGTTTCGGCCGCACGTCCGTGCTACCATTCTCCGTCGCCGGAAAGGCGCGCGCGAACAGCTCTTTTTCTGCCGCACCGCAATGCGGAACGCGCACCCCGGTCCACTTTTCACAAGAGGCAATCGCATGCGAGTTCGACATTGGCAAATGTTGGCAGTTCTCCTGGCCCTGATCACAATGTATCCGTTTGCAGGCCGCGCGCTCGATAACGGCCTTGCCCGCACGCCCCCCATGGGATGGAACAGCTGGAACAAATTTGCCTGCAAGGGCCTCAATGAACAGGTTATTCGCGAGACCGCCGACACCATCGCCAGCAACGGCATGAAGGACGCCGGCTACCAGTACATCAACCTGGACGATTGTTGGCAGAGCAGCCGGGATGCTCAGGGGAATATTGTGCCCGATGCCGAAAAATTTCCCTCCGGCATCAAGGCACTCGCCGATTACGTCCACAGCAAGGGTCTGAAGATCGGCCTCTACACAGACGTGGGCACGCAGACCTGCGCCGGCCGCCCCGGCAGCCTGGGCCACGAGTATCAGGACGCGAAGCGATGGGCCTCCTGGGGCATCGATTACGTCAAAGTGGATTGGTGCCACACCCTCAAAGGCCAGAACGGCCCGGCCTCGTACACCCTGATGCGCGATGCCATTCTGGCCTCGGGTCGCCCGATGGTGTTCAGCATCTGCGAATGGGGCACGAGCGACCCCTGGCTCTGGGCAGGGCCGGTCGGCAATTTGTGGCGCGCCACGGAGGACATCCAGGATTGCTGGGATTGCAAACGCTCCTGGGGCGGCAACGGCGTTACGCAGATCCTTGATCTAATGAACGGCCTCCAGACCTACTCCGGGCCCGGGCACTGGAACGATCCGGACATGCTCGAAGTTGGCAACGGCGGCATGACCACCGAAGAAGACCGTGCTCATTTCAGCATGTGGGCTCTGTTCTCGGCGCCTCTCCTCGTCGGCAACGACGTCGCGCACATGTCCGATGCGATCAAATCCATCCTGGAGAACAAAGAAGTCATCGCCGTCGATCAGGATCCGCTTGGTATCCAGGGCCATCGCGTCAAGCAGGAAAACGGCCTGGAGATCTGGTCGAAGCAACTGGCCGACGGCGGCCGTGCTGTTGTGCTCCTCAACCGCAGCGCCGCGGCTGCGCCCATCACCGTTGCCTGGACCGACATCGGCTACCCTGCCCACCTCACCGCCACGGTGCACGACCTCTGGTCCGGCAAAACCGCCAGCGATCAGCGTGGCAGCTACACGGCCCAGGTCCCGAGCCACGCCGCGGTCATGATCCGCGTCATGCCGTAACCTCAGCAAGGGAGCCGGTCAACCCGGCTTCCTGTCCGGGATTCTTGCCTTATGCTGCGCCGTTCCTTTCTTCTCCTCGTCGCCGTCGCCGTCAGCACATGCTCCTTTGCGCAGGATGTGTACCAGCATGATGCGGATCAGCTGGCGTCGTTGCTGCACTGGCACGCGGGCAGCGCCGTCGCCGAAATCGGAGCAGGCGCCGGTCAGCTGACTCTCGATGCTGCACAGCGTGTCGGCCCATCGGGAAAGGTCTACACGAACGAACTTGATCCCGCGAAGCTCTCTCATCTGCAGGCGATGGCAGCCGCTCACAGCAACATCGTCGTCGTCCACGGCTCCGCAAGTGATACCAATCTTCCGCCAAACTGCTGCGACTCCATCTTCATGCGCCTTGTCTATCATCACTTCACAAACCCGGCAGAGATGGACGCTAGCCTGCTACGGTCGCTCCGACCCGAGGGGCAACTGGCCATTATCGATGAAGAGCCCGAGCAGGGATCATCCCGTCCTCCAGGCGTTCCGGAAAACCGTGTTGGACACGGAATCCCGCTGAAGGTACTGATCGACGAACTCACCGCCGCCGGCTTCAAGGTCAATTCGATCCGGAAACACTGGCCGAATCAGCTGTATTGCGTGGTCTTCAGCAAGGCAAAGCCCTGAGTTGGCACCAAATGCCGCTCCACCCGCGGCATTGACCCGTTCGTCCCGTTCCCGTAAACTTGATTTTTGCGGCGGATGCGCTGCCCGCGCTCTGTCTGCCTGCATCCATTTGCGAAAGCGAGATGAGACTTTTTCATGGCGAACCATGTTTCCGCGCTCAAGCGCGCCCGTCAGACTGAAACCCGCACCGCGGTGAACCGCGCTAACCGCACCCGTGTCCGCAGCTCGCTGCGCGCCCTCCGCGAAGCCATCCAGAAGGGCGATGCCCAGGCTGCGACGGAGCAGTACCGCGCCACTGTGTCCGCGATCGACAAGAGCGTGCAGAAAGGCGTGCTGCACCAGAACACCGCCTCCCGCTACAAGAGCCGCCTCAATGTTCGCGTCAAGGCACTCGGCGAGAAGAAGACCGCCTGAGACGCTTAGCAGAGCAGGGAGGCAGAGTTCACGAAGAAATGCCGGCTGCGCTGCCGGCATTCTGATTGGTATCCGCGTCGCGGTTAGCTGTTCTGGGGATCGACACTCGCGAATCCAGTTGGTGCATAGCTCGTCGTCACCGTTCCGCCCTCTACCGTCACGAACATTACGCCTTCGCGATCGCCGAAATGCGTGCCGTGCCACCAGTTCCCGCTCACTGCACCTCCGGTAATGTAGTGAATTCCGTGACGCTTCACCTCCTCCACGATATGCGTGTGTCCCTGGAGTACGGCGATCACGTTGTAACGCTCGATCAGCGGGATAATCTCCCGGCTGTTTGCCACACCACGAAACGCCGGGTCCTCCGATCCGGGATAGTAATTCGCAATACCCGTAGCGAGCGGGACGTGGCTCACGATGATCGTTGGAAGTTCGGGCTGGGCATCCAGCGTATCCTGCAGCCACTCGAGCTGCGCATCGTCGATGCGAGGGATCCAGTTCCTTCCCACGATTTGAATTGAATCCAGAATAACGAAGCGCACTCCCTTATGCTGAAAGGTGTATTTGGTCGGCGTATTGAAGGTCTTCCGAAACAGCGCCTTGCCGTAAATCGGATCCTTCTCGTCGATGGTGGTGTTCACCAGGCCGGCAACGTCGTGGTTTCCGAGCACATGCCATACCGGCAGCTTCAGGCGTTTCTCGAGCTGCGTATACAACGCATACTGCTCCAGAATGCCCTCTCGTCCGGAAACCAGCCCCTCAAAGATGTGGTCCCCGCCGCAAATGGCAAAGTCCGCATGCGAGCCATTCATCAGTTCCATGGCCAGCGCCGTGCCCTCCGGCGCGCCCAGTCCCTGGTGCACATGCACATCGGTGAAGAAAGCAAATGTGAAGGCCCGTATCGGACCGGCCGGCTTGCGTTCCACATCATTGGCATGTCCCAGGGTGCTGCTCGCGGCAGCCAGCCCGAGCCCCTTCAGGAACCCTCTGCGATTCATCATTCGTTCGATCCTTGCTGGTGATGTGTGACGCCGAAGCCCAGGGAGACTCAAGCAGAATCCCCGTTCTCGGCCCGGATTCCCTGTGATATTCGTCACAGTTGCCCAGGACATTAGGTCGCAGGGATACCACTTCGGCACCAGTCCTGCTTCGGCACGGGTTCCTGATTGCCTGCCGCCCGGCCCGCGCTTTACCCTCTTCCTGTGATCGCCGATCTGCGCAGAGACTTCAATTGCTGCCGCTTTCGTCCGGAGGCCTACCGCGCCATGCTTCATGGCCTCGACGCTACATCGCGCGCGCATGTCGCATTCCCCATCGCGGAGACCCCCTGCTTTTTCCCAAAACAACTCCTCGACGAGATGGCTGGCATCGGCGCGAATCTAACGCATCGCCTCCTCGCCAATCCCGAATACATGACTCGCTCCCTCGCAGCCATTCCCGAGCGCTGGCGCGCGGCCAATCAGGATTCCCATCCGCATTTTCTGACCGCTGATTTCGGCTTGACTCGCGATGCGAAGGGCCATCTTGTTCCTCGCCTTGTCGAGATGCAGGCCTTTCCCTCAGTCTTTGGCTTCCAGTGGCTTCTCAGCGAGGCTTACCGCACCGCTTTCGATTTGCCATCGAACCTCAGCTTTTTCCTCGGGGGTCTCGACGAGGCGCGCTACTGGAAGCTGTTGCAGCAGGTGATCGTTGGTCATCACGATCCCGACACGGTCGTGCTCGCCGACGTCACTCCCGCAACCCAGAAGACTCTGCCCGATTTCAACATCACTGCAGAGCGCCTCGGCATCGGTGTTGTCGATATCGCGGACATCGAGCCTGAGGACCACGTCGACCCCTTTTCGAACAGCTCCTCGCCCCGTCTTTGCTACCGTAACGGCCGCCGCCGCGCCCCAATCCGCCGTATCTATAACCGTGCCATCGTTGACGAGCTCCTCGAGCGCCAGATTCGCCTCCGCTTCGACTACCGGGAGCCGTTCAATGTCGAATGGGCAGGCCATCCCAATTGGTACTTTCACATCAGCAAATTTGCCCTGCCATACCTGGATCACCCAGCAGTGCCGCCTGCCGTGTTTCTCAGTGACTGGTTCACCAACGCGAACGGCGCGTACCGGGAACGCCTTCCTGCAGACCGCAACCAGTGGATCCTGAAACCGTTGTATTCCTTTGCAGGGCAGGGAATTATCTTCGCCCCTACCGAAGACCAGCTCCGCTGTATCCCTCCTGAGCGCCGGGGTAATTACCTCCTCCAGGAGCGGGTGGAGTTTGAACCTGTCATCGAGACGCCGGCCGGTCCCACTCAAGCCGAGATCCGCATCCTCTACGTCTGGCCTGACCGTGGTTACCTCACACCGGTAATCTCCCTCGTCCGCCTCGGGCGCGGCAAAATGATGGGCGTGGACCACAATCGAGGGCAGTCCTGGGTGGGTGCTTCAGCGGCTTATTTCCCGAACTAACCTCCTGCCGGCGAAACAGTTATCTCATCAGGTACACATACGCCGGATACCCCTGCCGGCGCGCCATCTACAGCTTTCAGGTCATTGCAACGGGGAATTCTTCGGTTTACAAATGGAATCGCGCATGTAAACTTTGGTAATTAGTTGACCGATAGATTTGCGGGTACTGTAGGGAAACACGCCCTGGAGTGACAACCGATGGAATCCGCAACTTGTCCGGTTTTCGGTGCGCGAGACTGGCGTCCGTTCCGCGGTGCCGCTCGCTATCCGCTGCATTTGCGCGTGACGTTGATCTGCGATGGTCGGGAAATTCAAGCCATCACAGAAGACCTTTCCGCAAGCGGCGTGCTGTTGCAGGTTACTGAGCCACTGCGGGTTGGGCAGGAAATCGAGTTTCTCGTGGAGATTCCGGCGGGAGCGCTGGAGTTTTCAGTAACCGCTGCCGTTCACTGCTTTGGCAGAATCGTCCGCTCGTACCTGAAATACGGGCAGCCCTTCGCCGCGGCCGTGATTGACGATTATCGATTTCAATAGGGTTCTGACAACACGCTATGACGCAGACAAACGGTTTTAATAATGGCGAACACCCTGCCGCCGCCCCGCAGGCTCCTGCCCTGGTTCGCGTAATCCTGGCGGATTCGCAGGCGATCTATCGCGTGGGTATGCGCAAGGTATTCGGCCCTGAAACGGGCGTCTCCGTTGTCGCCGAGGCGGACAGCCTCCAGGCGCTTCAGGAGACCGTACAGCGTAATCCTGCCGACGTTCTCCTCCTCGAAGGTTCTATGATCACCGGCACCGCGAATGCGGTTCCCGGGCTGGTCCGTCTCGCTCCGCACCTCAAGATCATCGTGCAGGCTGCCTCCACCGACGAAGCCCACACCGTCGATCTGTACCGCCGTGGCGTGCGCGGCATCATCCCTCGTTCTATCTCGCCCGATCTGCTCGTCAAGTGCGTGCGCAAGATCGCCGCGGGAGAAACCTGGATCGACAACCAGTCGGTCAACTGGGTCATTGAGGCCTATCGTTCCCAGGCCACCCAACTCGTCAACCCCCGCAATCAGCCTCGCCTGAATCAGAAAGAGATGCTGATCATTGCCGGCATTACCCAGGGCAAGCGCAACAAGGAAATTGCCTACCAGCTCGGCACCACCGAGCAGGTGGTCAAGAACTACCTGCGCAAGATCTACGACAAGCTCGGCGTCTCCGACCGGCTTGAGCTCGCGCTTTATTGCCTGCATCACCAGCTCCACAAGCGCGCGGCGGAAGTTGATGCTCACGCTCTGGAAGCCGCATCGGCGCAACCGTAATCGTTGTACCTCCTCGAAAAGAAGGCCGGGCTTCAACGCCCGGCCTTTTCTCTTATCCGGATTGCGCGCTATTTGTGCGCGTACGCCGTCACCCTCCCGAATGTATCCCGGTGCGCCTTCGCGACCATAAGGCTGTCCAGAATTTCTTCAACTGCTGGATTGTCTTTTCCCGCGGCCTTCAGATCGTCATAGAACTTGTCGATTGCCGCTCCATCGGGGAAGAGCATCGCCAGGTTGTAGCCGCCGGGTTCCGCCGTGTGGATGTCTTCCGTATCGAAGTTGTACATCAGCAGCGTTCCGTTCTCCACATCCCGATCGAGCGTCGGCTTCAGGGCGGACTTGAAGTGTCCTTCCAGTGCATCGCCCTCGCCAGGCTTTACCTGCCAGAACGCCACGCGCAGATATCCCGTGCCATTCGTAGCTGCTTTGCCGTTGTGCGCCAGCGTGTGCAGAAACAAATCAGCGTGCTTCGTAACGGCCTGAAACGCAGGAGCCGTCGAGTTGCCCATCAGCTGTTCCAGAGCCTTCAGCAGATTGGCGCGGCTCGTCGCCGTAAACCAGTCCGCGTGCGTAAACCCGTCTTCAGTGTGGACGCGGGCGGCCTCGTCACCCCAGGCGATGATCGTTCCGTCCGCGACCAGCTTTTGCATCGTGGCATTGTCGTCCTTCTCGGCTTTCTCAAACGCCGCCCAATCGCCGCGCGGCACTGCCCATTGCGCGACATAGGTGAAATAAGTCTGATCCTGGCCGGAAGCCTGCGCTGAGGCTCCAACGGAACTGAACAAAACGGCGCAGCCCAATGATGCGACCGTGATGATACGCGTGAACATCCTCTTCTCCTCTTTCGTGGGTTTGGGGGAAGTGGGACCTCGGGGGAACTGAATTATCGGGGAGAAGCAAACGTACTACTCGTTGCACACAAACGCAAGCCGGCCGGAGAAGCCTGGTCTCCTGCGCTTCGAAAGTTAGCGATGCCGAAGGGTTCGGTCTGGGCCCAGCCTACTCGGCCTTGATTTCTTTTGTCTGAGCCGAAGCAGGCTTCGGGAAGGGCGGCTCCTGATATTTGTAGAGCGCGTTGAAGAAGAACTTGTAGGTCCCGTGAGACTGCGCCCGCCACTGCGGCTTAAATCCGAACAGGTAGATGTGACCCTGACCGTACGGGAGTTCCAGGGCAGCGACTTTGTTCTCGATAGCCTCCGGATGCAGCAGGAGGCCGCTCTCCAGCGGATCGCTGTCCTCCGGATAGCGCGCGAGCACCGCGCCACGAAAATCCTTATCCGTTGCGAACGCCGGTCCCCGCTCGAACATCACCACAGGCTCACCCGGCAGCCCCCACGTTGCCGGTCGATCCGTCGACTCCAGTTCCACCCGCAGCAGCGCGCCCGAGCAGAAAAACTTGTCACTCTTCACGCCATCCAGCACGTTCTTCACCGGCAGCGACAGCATGGGCACCAGCGCCGCCGCCGTCTCGTTAAATGCGATCAGTGTCCCGCCCTGCCGCACAAATTCCCGAATGTTGTCGAGACCAATGTCTCCCAGGCCCCCTGCATACTGCCCCGGCACAATGCCTTCCCGAAAGCCATCCATGAGCTGAGTTACCCGCATATCGGGAAGGATCAGCACGTCGATGCGATCTCGCAGCCCACCCGCGCGCATGTCGGCGTTGTAGAGGCTGACCGGCGCATATCCGTACTGCTGCAGAATCCACCGCGTCCACCCCTCGTCGATCGAGGGATCCCATGGCCGGTAGAGCCCCACCCGTGCTTTGTGCAGCGCAATGGTGTGTTCCGGAGCCTTCTCCACCGCCAGCGCCGAGACCGCGTATTTCTTCGAGAGATCTCCAATCGCCGTGCGGCTCAGCCCGCTGATAACGATGGCGCCTCTCTCCGTACCCTCCGGCGTCTTCGTCTCCTCTGGCGCGAATGCTACGGACCCGCCCTGTGCCAGCGCATCGTTCATCAGCTGGAAGCTCGCATTCGGCTTATGGCTCACGACGTAGACGCTCCCCGCGCCCGAAAGCTCTGTCGGCGGAGCATCGAGCGTCGTTACCGGCTTCAGATGCCCCAGTTCCTCCGGCGTCAGCGGATCCGTGATCGCGTCCGCCCGCACACCCATCTGGAGCGGCAGCGTCCACCCGGTAACGTCGTACGGCAGGTCCACAGGCTTGTTGCTGTCCGTGAACAGTGCCGACGGATACCGCTGCACCTCGAACAGCTCCTTCGCCAACGCCGAGTACGGCTGGTTCATCAGGATCACCCACGACCCGGCCGGATAATCCCGGTCGTTGGCGTGGAATCCAGCCTCCGACTCCTCAATCCTGATCCCGTTCTCCTGCATGATGCGCGCCAGCAACTGCCCTTCGGGCGCATCCGCCTGCACGCTGGGAATGACGTACGCGAACGGAGGCTCCTGCTCGTAGCGCTGAATGTTATCCCGCGCCGCCTGGTATCGGTTGTACAGCAGCGTCTCGCGGTACCGCGCCGCTGTGTCCAGCACCGACATGGAAGCCGCCACCATGTAGTCGACTGCATCCCGCAGGTGCCACCAGCCCCCGCGCCATGGCGTCGTGTACATCGTCAGCGCCTTCAGGTCCTGCATGTCCTTGGGGAACTCGTCCACCGTGTAGAACCGTGGCGTCGCGTACCGGTAAAGCGCCGTCTCCGTGAAGAACGAAATCTCATTCCGGAACGACCCCGCGTAATCCACGAATCCCGGATACCAGTTGTCGAACCGCGATTCGCTGATCGCCCCGGGCATCTGGTGCGCGTCCAGATACGCCGTCATGTTCGTACCGATCACATTGAACCAGCTCCGCACATACGGGCTGATGTTCGACGAGATCGGGTCCGAGAACGGCGGAATCCAGATCCGGGCAGGGAAAGGCGCCGTCTGGTGCTGGCAGTAGAACAGGACTGGGCTGAAATCCAGCTCCGTCTTTGTGACCACCTGCGACTCGTTCATATTCAGCATGTAGCCGTCGCGGTTGTTGTCATGGCCGACGTAATCCTGGAAGAGCCATGGCATCGGGCTCACCTCATACCGCGTGCCGACATGCTTCCGATACCACGACACCACCATGTCCTGCCCGTCGGGATTGAGCGTCGGCCACAGCAGCAGGATCACGTTTTTCAGGATGCTGTCGATCTCCGGATCGTTCTGCGCTGACACCAGCTTGTACGCCAGCTCGATGGAGTGCTGCGGCCCTGCGACCTCGTTCGCGTGCAGCCCGCCGTCAATGTGCACAATCACCTTTGAGGTCCGCGCCAAATCCCGCGCCTGCTCATCATTCAGGCCATCCGCCGTGGCGAGCTTGCGAGCCGTCGCCTTGTCCTCGTCCAGATGCGCGAGGTTCTCCGGCGACGAGATCACCGCCACCTCAATGTCGCGGCCCTCCGTCGACTTGCCCACCGTAAACATCCGGATACGGTCCGAATGCGCGGCCAGCGCATGAAAATACTGGATCTCCTCTTCGTAATTGGCGAGGTAGTAATCGTCACCGGGATTATGCCCGAGCACCGCAGCCGGAATGGGCACCTGCGCCGTAGCCATCAGGGACAGAAGAAATGCAGAGAAGCCGAGAGCCAGGCAGCGAAGGCGGCCAGCGGGCATGGAAATCCTTTCCGTACAGCCGTACAGTCAGACAATTGTCCGTGGGTTGTTGTCACAAGAATAAAGGCGCCGGAGGATTTCTCCGACGCCTTTTTTGAGGCCCTTTTGTTTTTTGTTCTGGCCGGTTCCCGACCAGAGGCTACCGGCTTCGCTTAGAAGTCGTAGCGCAGGGCAAACTGCATCCGCCGCGGCTGGCTCAGCAGGGAGCTGGCGACGCCCAGATTGCTGTTGGTGAGGCCCGAACCGAAGTTGTTCCCAACGTCGAATCGATCGGTGTTCGTGACGTTGTAGACCTCCCAGTCGAACTTCAGCCCACCGTACTCGCCGAGCGACCAGCTCTTCGACAATCCGCTGTCGATGCTGAAATAGCCGTCGCCGCGGAAGTTGTTGCGCTGGCCCGCTTCACCCGGATACGGCAGACGAATCGGTCCGCCTGTGTTGATTCCTGCGTTGATGGTATCCGGGTCGTCGAAGAATTGCGGTTCGCCATTCTGGTCGAAGTGCCGCCGCATCTTCACCTTTCCGGTCACCACGCCGTAAGACTCAATCTGCCAGTCTGTCGTCCACCCCGGCTCAAACAGTGAGAAGGGAAGTCCGCTGGTCGTCCGGTTGATGCCCGACAACTGCCAGCCGCCGATCAGCGCATCGGCGAAGTGGTTGGCGTTGCTGAAGTAGTGGCGCCCTCTCCCAAACGGAAGCTGGTACACGGCATCGACGGTCAGCAGATGCTTCGTGTCGAAATCCGACACACCCCTGTTCAGGTACGGCCTCCAGGTGTTGATAATGTCGCTGAACGAATCGCCTGACCCGCTGGTGCTGAATTCCGTGCTGCGCTCCGCGTCTGAACCGTAATCGATCGATTTGGAGAGGGTGTAGCTCACATCCAGCTGCAGGCCATTCGCCATCGGATGCCGAAGGGTGGCCTGGAATGCGTTGTAGTAGCTCATGCCCATCGTCGAGAGGGCATAAAGCGAGCTGAACTGGTTCTGCCAGAAATGCGGCACCCAGTTGGCCGGCGCCGGGTAGAACCCGAAAAACGGCCCATACAGATCGAGATCCGACAGAGAGGTTGTCGCTCCCAAGTTGGCGCGGAACGGAGCCCATTCGTTCGTGTAGATGGCCTGGGTCGCGCTCTCGCCCGGAGAGTCATAGCCTGCCATCCACGGGAAGAGGTCTTCGAAGTACTGAATGGTCGGAACCGAAGCCGAAGGGTCTCCGGCATTCGCATCCACCAGTTTCGAAAGTTCCGTGCCCGCGTGGTAATAGTCGCCGCCGCCCTGCGGATCGACGAAGTCCGTCGGCTCCGTCAGGTCGAGGCTCTGCAGCAGATGGCGCCCCATGGTTCCGACGTAATCCGTCTCCAGGGTCCAGTGCGACGTGAACTGATGCTGGATAGAAAAGTTGAAGGCCTCGATATACGGAGTCTTCATTTTGCTGTCGAGCCCCCAGGTGATCGCGAAGCCCGTGATCGGATCAGCAGGCGGCGCGTAGGGGTAGGTCACCGGCGAGGGGAACGGCCCATTGCTGAAGGGAAGCGTGCTCCGTCCGGTATACCGCGGCGCGTCCTCGTAGCCATAAGTGCCCGCGGGATTTGTGATCTGCGTGCTCAGACCGTACGCTCCGTGCTGATCGAAGGCGTTAATCACGCCCTGGCCGAAGTGGTTGTAATAGAGACCCGCGCCTGCGCGAATCGAGGTGCGCCCGTTGGGTGAATACGCGATGGCCAGCCGTGGGGCGAAGTTGTTCTTCGACATCGGCCAGAAGCCCGGTTTTCCATACTTCGGACCCGCCGGTGCGAACGTCAGGTTCGGCTCGTAGATCTGGCCCTGGAGCGCGGCGGTCTCGCGCTGCTGAAACCAGGTGTGCGTGTCGATCGTGGGCACCACTTCCTGCCCGCGTGTCTCATACGGAGTTTGCAGCAGCGTGTGGCGGATTCCGAAGGTGATCACCAGATTCGGCAGCGCATGCCACGTATCCTGGGCGTACCATTCGAATTCATTTCCTTTGAAGTGACGATCCAGGAACGCGCCGTCCGGCAGCAGATTGCCTGAGGTCGCACTGGTGATGTCGTAGTTGGAGACATTCGTGACCGATGGGACCGTGCCCACAAGATTCGCGTAGGCGATGACGTACGAATTTCCGAACCCGCTGGATACGGAGTCGAGTCCGATGCCGGATGGATCCGGCGGGTCTCCGCCCAGCCAGTACGGATTTGTGCTCGCCCCGTTATAGGAGTTCTGGTCTGAGTTGCGGTTCTGATAAACGAGCCTCCAGTTGCCGCCGAACTGGAAGTCATGCCGGCCGTGGTTCCAGTTGAAGTTGTCTACTACGTTCTGCACCGGCACGGAAGCAATGATCGTGCGCGTCTCCGCCGTGGGCGTTGCCAGGAACCGGAAGTCGACGTAGTCGCCTTTGCCGACGCCGCGGAAACTGTTCCCCTGCCGCATGTACCCATATCGGAAATCGTTAACCAGGTTCGGCGAGATAGACCAGGTGTCGCCCGCCACGATTCCCTTCGTGTTGTCCTCGTAAACCTGCGACGGTCCCTGTCCGGGGAACTGTTCCGGGAAGCCCGTCGTGTCTTTCTGCAGGCCGCCGCGAATGAAGATGCGGTGTTGATTGTTGGGCGTGAAATCGAGGCGAACGATCGTCGTATTCAGCGTAACCGGGTTTGGAGAGGCAAAGGTGAATGACCCGGTGTTCAGACCATCACCCTCCGTGAAGGTGTTCGCCGTTGGCATCGACGCAAAGAACGCCTGAGCATTCGGATTCGGACCGGGACCGGGTGAATATTGTGCGTTCGCACATCCTCCGGCATCCACGCACCCGGCGTCCAGAGTGGCCAGCTGATCCGGGGTGAGGGAAACGTTCTCCCCATTCGCTCCCTGATATTGAAGGATTCCCGCCTTGTAGGCCGCAGTCGGCACGGTCTGTGTCACCTGCGTATCTTCCGCTTGCCGGGTTCCTTCGTAATTTCCGAAGAAGAACAGCTTGTCCTTGATGATCGGACCGCCGAGCGTTGCGCCAAAGATGTTGCGGATCAACTTCGGTGGCCGGTTCGCCTGGCCGCTGTTCAGCTGAGCCTGCTTGTTGAAGAAGTTGTTCGAGACCGTCAGCGTTGGCCGGTTGTACTCATAGGCCGATCCATGGAACTTGTTCGTGCCGGACTTCGTGACAAGGCTTACCTGTGCGCCCGCCGAGCGGCCTTCATCGGCATTCCCGTTCGCCGTGGTTACGCGGAACTCCTCGACCGAGTCCTGAGTCTCGCGGAGCACGCCGGTAAATGCAAACCCGAAGACCTGGTCGTTATCGTCGATTCCGTCCATCGTAACGTTGCCCTGGTCGGAACGGACGCCATTCACCGCGCCGCTGCGGCTATCGCCGCCGGGATTGCTTTCCGACGCTCCCATCGAGGGCAGGAACAGCACGCCTGGCTGAAGCGACAGCAGATCCGGCACGTTGCGGGTTTCGCTGGGCAGGGCCTGAATTAGTGCATTGCCCGCGGAGTTTCCGAGCGACGCGTCCGTCGTGTTCAGGGTTTGCGCTTCCGCGCTGACGTTCACTACCTGCTGTGTGGCCTGCAGCGTCATCGTGAAGTCGATGGTCGCCGGCTGGTTCACAAGCAGCTCAGCGGTTTTCGTCTGTGCACCAAACCCGCTGGCTGACACCTTAATGCTGTACTGTGCGGGCGTGATCTGGACGAAGGCATATTCGCCCGTCCCATTGCTGGTTGTGCTTTGCGACTGTCCGTTCGCCTGGTTGGTAAGCGTGATCTGGGCGCCTGGCACAACAGCGCCGCTCGGGTCCTTAATCACGCCTCGCAAAGAGGTGGTGGCGACCTGGGCCAGGAGAGAAACGCTGAATGTGATCAGGAAAAGGAGAGAGGCTACTGCTGAGCAGCGTCGGGTCACTGAATTCCTCCAAAACTTCGTTCATCGTGCTGTTGCCGGATGTCCCGGTCTGTTTCTAATTCAGCTTGTGGAAGAGACAATGTTCGCGCGGATTAGGACTCATTGTCACCTGGCACGGATACGAATTTCAAGAGCTGCGGTTCCTGATCGCGGCCGTCAGAGCCCGTATAACGAATTCTTCTCGTCGCGATCAATAACCGGCAAAATACTTCGATGCATTGCCAGTTCAGCCGGTAATACGAGCCAAAAAATATTACACGGGTGCGGCGCAGGTGGCGTTTACCTACTAGTAATGGCTTAATTCCTCGGAGAGAAAAGGCGGCATCGATGCAGCGAGCCGCCGTTCTGTAAATGGAAAATCGATTTACGGATGCTCGGCCAGCCACTGCTCGATGCTGGCGGCCTCATCCTCGCTAAGCCGGAAGCTTGCCGCCGGCAGGGAACCGTCGACCTGGTCCGGGCGCCGCGCCCCCACAATCGCCGCCGTAACGGCCGGATTCCGCAATGTCCACGCAATCGCCACGACTCCCGGCTCCACGCCATGCGCCCTGCCGATTGCGCCCAGCACCTCGGCCAGCGCCAGATTTCGCGACAGTTTCGGCTCGTTGAAGTTCGGGCTGCGCTTGCGGAAGTCATCCTCCGGCATGTTCTTCACTCGCTCAGCCGTCATCTTTCCCGTCAGCAGCCCGGAAACCATAGGTGAGTAGTTGATTACACCGATGTTATGCTCGCGGCAGAACGGCAGAATCTCCGCCTCGATGTCGCGCCGGAGAAGAGAATACGGCGGCTGCAGGGATGTAATCGGTGCGATCTTCTGCACCTGCTTCATCTGTTCCACGCTGAAGTTCGACACGCCCATGTACCGAATCTTGCCTTCCTGCTGAAACTTGGCCAGCGTCTCCCAGGCCTCTTCGATTTCGTCCTCCGGATTCGGCCAGTGAATCTGGTACAGATCGATCCTCTCCAACCGGAGCCGTCGCAGCGAATCCTCAATCTCCTCCTGGAGCGATCCGGCCTTGAGGCTGCGGTAAATCTTGCGGTCCGGGGTCCACCGCATCGAGCACTTCGTGAACACGTAGGGCATCTGCGCACGCCCGCGCAGCGCCTTGCCGACAATCTCCTCCGAGTGTCCCAGCCCGTAAATCGCCGCCGTATCAATCCAGTTGATCCCGCTGTCCAGGGCATGCTCAATCGTGCGCAGCGAATCGTCGTCGTCCTGCGGCCCCCAGCCGTACTCCCAGTTGCCGCCGCCAATCGCCCAGGCCCCGTAGCCGATGGGGGTCAGTTGCAGATCAGAAATTCCAAGGGTTCGCGTAGTGAATTTCGCAGAAGTCGCGGTTGTCGCCATGCTCATTGTGATGCAGCTCCTGAAATCGGCTTCAGCACGAATCGCCTCGGCGTTCGTGCTCTGTGTGTCCCCTGTCGTGAACCAGTCGTTGCCTACGGTTCGATCAAAAACTTCCCCTCGCGCATGATCGGCTCGTCTTCTATCCAGATATTGAAGCGGAGTCCCACCACATCGATATGCGTTGTCGAACGCCATGCCGCGCCGGTGTGTTCACCATAGGGATTGCCGAACGCGATATGAATCCCCGGGAACTTCTCGTCCTGCAGGATATTCCCGATCACGCACTTCACCCCGATATTTGTCCCGATCGCAAATTCGCCCACGCGATCCGAATTCTCATCGGTATGCGTATACGCCTCGAAATCCCTCTGCAAATCGCGGTTCTCGCTGCTGCACGAGACAATCCGATTCTCGCGAATCTCAATGGTCAGGGGCGTGCTCGCCAGCAACCCGTACTGCGCGCACAGGTAGTCTCCGACCACCCCATCAACGACAAAGCGTCCGTTCACCTCACCGGGAGTGGTGAAGATTTCGCCCCCCGGCAGGTTCCCCCACTTGTCCCGCGAAATGATTCCGGAAGTCTTCAACCACTTGTACTCGGGATTCATCTCGGCTCGAATGTCCGTTCCCGCCGGTGTCGTCGCGCGGATGAACCTTGCCCGCCGCGCCTGCTCGATGACTTTCTGCGACAGCCGGTCCACAAGCTCATAATCCGCGCGCATGCCGTCGCACATAATCTCCGGCGTGATGTTCACCATGTGCGCGTGCCGCATGCGCCGCCGGTTCACCACGTCCGTCATCTGCATGCGCGAGCGCAGCTCGTTCCGCTGCACCTGCACCGCAAAGACACTCACGTCCGATGACTCCATGTCCGCCAGAATCTCCCGCGGCATATCCGTCAGCGGACGCGGCGCCAGATCCTCCAGCACGAACCCCTTCCAGTGGCACCCCGCATGCTCCAGCTCTCGCGCCAGCGAAGCGGCAATCTCCACCGTGGCGCGGTCGGTTATCACCGTGACCTTTTCTTCCGGCTGAACGCGCAGACACGTTCGAATCGCCGCCCGCGCGCCCGGCGCAAATTCCGCGGGATAGGAAGTTGACAGCAGGGAAGCTTGTGAAAGTGAAGAATTCATCGAAAAGTACCGTGCGGAGGCGACCAATATCCGCCCTGGACACTCACTTAGAGTATCGAAACGAAGTAACGTTCTGCGAACCTGCCTGCAATTCACGGGAGAGCGACTGCATGGAGCGTCAGAAAATCGGCATCGTCGGCGCCGGCAGCGTAGGAGCCACCATCGCCTACGCCTGCATGGTCCGCGGCATCGGCCGCCACATCAGCATCTACGACATCGCCAGGCCCAAAGTCGAAGCTGAAGTCCTCGACCTGAACCATGGCCTGATGTTCACGCCGGAGATGACCCTCGACGGCTCCGATGATCTCCAGGTCCTGGCCGGCTCCCACATCATCGTTGTCACCGCCGGAGCCAAACAGAAGCCCGGCCAGACGCGCCTTGACCTCGCCTCGACAAATACAAACATCTGCCTCAAGCTCATCCCCAACCTGCTGCGCGTCGCTCCCGAGGCCATTGTGCTGATGGTCACCAACCCTGTGGACGTCCTGACCTATATCGTGCAGAAAATCAGCGGCCTCGATAGCCGGCGGGTCTTCGGCAGCGGCACTGTCCTCGACAGCTCCCGCTTTCGGTTTCTCCTCGCACAGCGCTGCAGGGTGGCCGTCGCCAATGTCCACGCCTACATCGCCGGCGAGCACGGCGACAGCGAAATCCCGCTGTGGTCCAGCGCCAGCATCGGCAACGTCCCGCTGCTGCACTGGGGTATCAACGACCAGGAGCGCAAGTCCATCTTCGAGCAGGTCCGCCGCGCGGCTGATCGAGTCATCGCCGGCAAAGGTGCGACGAACTACGCTGTCGGGCTGGCCGTCACTGCCGTCCTGCAGGCGGTCCTGGGCGACGAAGGACGGGTCCTGCCCGTCAGCTCGCTGATTACGGACTACTGCGGCCTGCGGAACGTCTGCCTCTCCATGCCCGCCATTGTGAACCGGAACGGCGTCGACAGCATTCTCCCCGTCCCACTGAACGACGAAGAGCAGCACGGGTTGCAGGCGAGCGCCGAAGCGATCCTCAGCGTCGCCCACTCGCTCGGCTTTTGAGTGAATGGGGCCACCCCACGGGATAGTTCGGCCCCAGCGGACCGTGCTCTCTGTGTTGTCTGGGGGAGTCGCTGGGCTTACGCGAGCTCCGACGCCGCGACTGGCTCAAACAGCCCCGCCCGCGTCTCCTCCGCCATGTAATCCACCACGGCCTTCAGATCACCTTTCGTCTCCTCAAAGACGCGCAGTTGCCGGTCGGCTCCCGTGCCTGTCTTCAGAATCGTCCGAATCGACTCAATCGCCTCGCGGCTCCCCAGCTCATCGACAACGGGATCAATCAGCGCCAGGTACTCTTCAATCAGGTCTCGCAGCGGAACCTCCTGCTGCTTCCCGAAGTCGATCAGCATTCCGTCCAGCCCATACCGCACCGCGCGGAATTTGTTCTCCATCAGCAGCGGCCGGGCGTACTGCCGGAAATCCTGATTCGCCTCGTGCAGCCGGCAGAGATACGCTGCTGTCGCCTGAATTAATGCCGCAATGGCCACCGTCTCTTCGGCCCGCAGCGGAATGTCGCAGGCTCGCACCTCAACCGTGTTGAAGAAGGGATGCGGCCGGATGTCCCACCAGATCTTCTTCGCGTTATCGATGCAGTTCGTCTTCACCAGCAGGGACACGTAATTCTCAAACTCCGAGGCGCTCGAGAACGCGTCCGGAATCCCCGTCCGCGGAAAATTCTCGAAGACCTTCGCGCGATATCCCTTGTAGCCGGTGTTCAGTCCCAGCCAGAACGGCGAATTTGTCGCCAGGGCCATGATGTGCGGCAGGAAATACCGCATCGAGTTCATCACCCGGATCGCCGTTTCCTTGTCCTCGATGCCGACATGCACGTGCAGTCCGAAGATGAGGTTGGCGCGCGCCACCAGCTGCAGGTCCTTCACCACCTGGTGGTACCGCGGGTCCGGATAAATCTCCTGTGTTCGCCAATCTGCGAATGGATGCGTTGCTCCCGCGACCAGCACCAGATTGTGCTCCTGCGCCAGCTGGATCATCTGCCGCCGCAGGTCGTAGATATCCTTCCGCGCCTCCTCGATGTTGCTGCAGATGCGCGTGCCCACCTCCACTACCGAGGTGTGCATCTCCGCCTTCACCCGCTCTTCCAGGCGCATCTTTCCCTGCGCCAGCATCTCCGTCGCAATGTGCGAACGCAGATCCCGCGTCACGGGATCGATGGTCTGATACTCCTCTTCAATCCCGATGCTGAGCGAAGGCCGCATGGTGCAGTGGTTATAAGCCGGAATGCCCGCGGGAATCAAGGGACGGGGCAGCCGAGGCTACTCAGCGGCCGACACCGTATCCACTGCGTCCCGCTCCGCCGCCGCCTTCTTCGCGGACTTCTTCGCCGGAGCCTTCTTCGTGCTGCCGCTCAAATAAACGCTCCAGTGGAACTCCGGCACTCTGGGCTTCGCAGCCTTTGCCTTCTTCACCGCCAGATCTGCCACCGCGCCGACGATCCACTCGAAGTTCTCCCGCCCCACCGAATGCAGATCCGCATCCGGCGCCGGATTCATGAAGTCGATCGCATAGGGCACGCCATCCTGCACGGCGAACTCGACCGTGTTCAGGTCGTACCCGAGCGCCCGGCACAGCGCCAGCGCATCCTTCTCCACCCGCGCCAGGAGCTTCTTGTCCGTCTGCGGCGGATTCTGCACGTAGCGCTCCGCATGCGGCCGCCGCGGATCGTAATGCATGATGCGAACCTTCTCCTGTCCCACTACGTAGCAGCGAAAGTATTCCGTGAAGTTCACCGCCCGCTGCAGCATCATGCAGAGATCGCGGCTCTGGTCGTACGCATGAAAGAACTCCTCGCGCGAGTGCACGTGATACACATCGCGCCAGCCGCCGCCATTGACCGGTTTCAGAAAAGCAGGGAAGCCGATGTAGTCGAATACCGCGTCCCAGTCCAGCGGATACTGCAGGTTCCGCATCGACCGCTCCGTCGTCCCGGGAGGGAAGTGCTTGTGCGGCAGAATGACCGTCGGCGGTGCGGCGACCTCCAGCTTTGCCGCCAGCGAGTAGTTAAAAAACTTATCGTCGGCCGACCACCAGAACGGATTATTAATCACGGTCGCCCCGTGCAGAACCGCATGCTTCAGAAATGCGCGGTAGAACGGGATGTCGTGGGAAATGCGATCGACGATGACCGCGTACTCTGAGGGCCGGTCCAGGCGCACCGCACCCACTTCGACAAACTCCGCCGAAATCCCCTCGAGGTGCATGCTGTTGATCTTCTCGACCAAGGCCCCCGGAAACGTGTTCTCCATCCCAAAGACAATGCCGATCTTCTTCATGCCGTGCCTCATCCATCCTGGCCGTCGTGGTTTTCGGTCCAGGGGGGTACCCCCAGGTGGTATCGGTGGATCTGGTTGATTTTGCTGACCTTGCAGGGTAATACCTTTTGGGTATTACCCCGACAGCCGTCGTGGGACAAGAAAAAAGCCTGGCACATGCCAAGCCCGTTTCTCTTCTTTGCCCCTATTTTCAGAATATCAGCCGGAGCGCCGATAAGTACCAACTTCTTCGGGTGCCGCCGGCGGCTAAGTCATGCCGAATCAGGCGGAGGACATTGTTGGTGAAGGAGTCAATCTTGACAGAAAGTCAGCGCCGCTTCAGGGTCTCCAGTTCGTCGAGCGTCTTCGGCCAGTCCTTCCCCAGCAACCGCGAAAGTCCCCGGTCCGCCAGCAGCTTTCCGCCCGTCTGGCAGCGCGGACAATAATTCGTCTCATTATCCGCATAGCGGATCCGCTGCACCGTCTCTCCGCATCGCGGACAAGGCTGCCCAAAGCGCCCATGCACCGCCATCTCCGGGCGAAACGCCGTCACCTTCTCCGGGAATCCATCGCCCGCCTCCGCCCGTAAGCGCTCGATCCACAGCCGCAGTGTGCTCTGTGTCGCCGCAAATAGCCGCTCCCACTCCGCATCGCTCAGCTTCTGCGTCAGCGCCAGAGGAGAGAGCTGCGCCGCATGCAAAATCTCATCCGAATAGGCATTGCCGATCCCGCTCACCACCCGTGGATCGGTGAGCGCTCGCTTCAGCGTGTGATTTTCACTGGAAAGGGCAGCGCGGAACGCCGCAGGATCGCAGGCCAGCACATCAATGCCGCCCGGATCAACAGAAAGCAGGGTCTCCCGTCCGCTGAGCAAGAAGAGCGAGGCGCGGCGTTTTGACCCTGCTTCTGTTAATACGAGTGAGCCCGCAAAAAAGTCGAACGACGCCAAAGAATTTCTTCCGGCCAGCTTCGCCCCCGCCGGACGCCAGTGCAAGCGCCCTGCAATCATGAGGTGCAGCACCAGCCACAGATCGCCCTCCAGCCCAAACGCAATCCGTTTTCCAATCCGCTGCAACTCCTGCACCGTCCTGCCCTCGGCCGCCGAGATCGGTGGCTGCACGGTCCGAAGCAGAAACGCGCTCTGGATGCGGACCTTCTGCAGTGTCTGCCCGAGGACGCGTGGCTCAAGCGCCGCCATGTACGCCGCGATATCCGGTAACTCCGGCATAGATCTATTTCCAGCCGGAATTCTAATCCTCCGGAATTGCCCTCATCGCACCACCTCATCCAGGAATCGTTGCAACGTTTCCTTGACCATTCCGCTCGACGACTGCCGCAGATCGAAATACGCCTTCGGCTCCGACGACTTCGCAAACAGCTCCCGCGTCCGCGCGGCATCGCCGTGTCGCGCCAGAAATAATCGCGAAACATGCATCCGCTGCAGGTCCTCCGTCGGATCGAGCCATTCGTTCTGTAACAGCCACAACGGCAGAAGCCGCGCCCGCGCATCCCGATTGAACACCGCTCGCGCAGGTCGACTTGCATCCTGAATCACCACGCCTGCCGGAGCAAACTGCATGCCCAGCGTCGCCGCGAACGTCGCACCCGTCCCATCGCCGAACACCACAATCCGGTTTCCCGGAATATGTCGCGTATCCGTCAGATAGATCCACGCCGCCAGCGCATCGGCTCGCCCCATCCGCTCCGTCGGATGCCGGCCGGCGCTCTTCCCGAATCCGCGGTAGTCGAACGCAAACACATTGATTCCCAGCCCGTGCAGCTCGCCCATCGCAGCAACCGTGTCCGACAATGACCCGCGCCCATCGTGTAAATAAAGGACCGTGTCGGTTGCATATCGTGCGCCTGGAGCCGCCGGAATCCACCAGCCATCCAGCAGCGGCCGCCCGGTCTCCGTTACGTCGAAATGGATCTCATCAAAGGGCAGTCCCGCACTCGCCGGCGTCGCCGTAACGCTCCTTGAAGGATGAAAGAGGATCTGCCATTGTCCCTGATAGAACAGCAGGCACAGCGTTGCGTACACGCATACCAGCGCCGCTCCCACCGTGATCAGAAACGCCATCAGTACCCACCGTCCGCTCACCACCGGAGGCGATTCACTGACCCTGCGCTGCTGCATGGGTCTGGAAGGTCGTCCCTTGCTCTTCGCCATCAGCCGAACGCCAGTTCGTCAGGATTTTCCAGCGGTGTCCCGCACACGCGGCAGATCACAGCCGAGCAGTCGCCGCACACGAGTGGGTCGGAAACCGGCCGCGCGCACACTGGGCACCACAGCGGCTGTGTCGGAGCAGGTCCTTGTGGCGGAGCAGGCACAGAAGAGGACATCGCTTTCGAGCCTAGCAAACCGCACCCTGTCGCTTCCACGCCTGGCCGGGTGCCATTCACCTCCGCATTCGTGGCCGGCCCAGGTATCGAATTTTGTTCGCGCAGAAATTTGCCCCGCATTTTCCGCCCCTGCCGGATGTTTACTAACCAGTGAGGGGAACTGCACGCCCCCAGGTGGAGCAGACTCGCCCCCGGCGACCCAAGGGAATCGCAGGCGAGAGGAGGACCGATCATGGCGACGGCGGAGATCAATCGCATGGTGTTGTGGACTGACCTGGAAGATACCGTAGTAGCGGACCGCTGGCGCCTCACGCGCCTCATCCGCCCCGAAGGCCGGATCGCCTGGTTTCAGGCTGCCACGGCCGAGGGGAAGCCCGTGATGCTCAGCATCACCGAGACCCTAAACGACGACGACGAATTGCTGGCACGCCTCCGCGCCGCGTCCGAGATCCGCCACCCCAATCTCATTCGCATTCTCGACGCCGTCGCCAGCCGCATCGATGACTCGCCGGTCGTGATCGCCGCCATGGAAATGACCGAGGAGAACCTCGACGACGTCCTTCGCGATCGCGCCCTCAGCCCCGCGGAAGCACAGGTGGTCCTCGACGCGCTCGTGCAGGGAATCGCCGCCATCCACGCGCGCGGCCTGGTTCACGGCCGCATGGAGCCCTCCAGCGTTCTCGCCATCGGCGACCTCATCAAGCTGCGCACCGATTGCCTGCTCATCCCTGAATCCGGATTTGCTGCGGCAGCCGCCGCCAACGTGCAGGGCGTGGGCCGCATCGCCACGCGCGCCGTCACCCGCCGCGATCCCTTCGACGAGAACGACCCTGTCGTGCAGCTTCTGCCCGATCCGATGGCCCGGGCCGTTCGTCGCGCCCTCACCGGCCACGCGCGCGTCGATGAAATTGCCTCGTTAGCGGGCATTCGCATCGTTCCAGCCCGCGATCCTGAGCCGGAACCGAAGCAGCCCGCTCCGCTGTCCGGATCAGCAGCCTCTGTGCCCCAGGCCGCTTCCGCCGAAGCACCGAAGCCGCTCGGGGAAAAGGTAGCCGCCCGCGTCGAATCAAAACTCGCCGCGCCGCAGGTGCCCGCACCCAAGGCTGCAGAGCCAGCCGCCGAATCGCGCCAGTCCAGCCTCTTCGCCGAGCCAGAAGTCCGGCGCGACCTCTCGCACCTTCTCGTTGACGACGAAGAAGACGAGCCCGCCTGGCGTCGTTCCCTGACGAAGACGCGGGTCGCGGCCGCAGCCGGCGTCATCCTCCTCGTCACTATCGTCGCGCTGTACGCGCTGCTGCACCGCACATCGGCGAAAAGTGCACAGCATGCCGATGCTGCCCCGGTCGTGATCACGCAACAGGCACACCCGGCGAAATCCGTAGCCGCAGCGCCTGCGAAAGCACCGGTCATTGCCGCTTCCCACGCCGGGTGGCGCGTCATCGTATATACATACGACCGCCAAGCGGACGCGCAGCACAAAGCGGACGCTCTCACCCAGAAATATCCTCAACTGCAGCCCGGAATCTTCTCGCTCCACGGACGCTCTCCCTGGCTGGTGACGCTCGGCGGGGTCATGTCGAAGGATCAGGCCTCCGCGCTCCGGAAGCAGGCAGTCCACCTTGGTTTGCCCCGCGACACCTACGCGCAGAACTTCCGCTGACGCGTGCGGGACCGGAGTGCAGGGTCCGGATCGCGCTCACTCCTCCGGCAGCTTACGGGCTCGCTGTCTCAGAGTGAGACAACCCCGCGCACACGCTGATCACTCTCCTCCGCTCCACTTCCAGCCAGCCCTCGTCGTCAGACCCGCGAAACACGCGGGGGGCGGCCCATTTGGTAGTAACTCCTGGCCCACGTTACTTCAGGCACAAGGGTCGATCAGCGCTGTTACACAGGGAATCTTCTCCGAGGTACTAAAGCGGCAAGCCATGGTGCCGATAACGCAGGTGAGTTGTCCGAAAACCAGGCGATGCAGGAGGTTCGAGGTCTCTGCCACGCCCGGTGTTCGGCTCCTTGAAAGAGGCCCTGTACGGTTTCCTCGGTCGCTCCAACGACGCAGCCGTCACTGATTCCGACTCACCCCGTCGCAGTGTCAGTGACGGTGCCGTCGAGGCACTCCGCACACGTCCCCTGCAGATTCACCCGGTCAGCCCTCCCCATTCTTCATTCGGCAGTTCAGACCTTGCGCCCCCTGCGGGGCTCGTGAGGGAGGCCATGGGACCACTCAGCCCGGAAGCGATGTTGCACCGTCTTACGTACGAAGCGCTGATGCTCGTCATCCCGATCTTCGCGGCATCGTACGCCTTCAGTTTTCTCCTCGTCCTCGCGCGCAGCTGGGCGGTCTCCGAAGGGCGGAAGCTCTGGACGCGGCAGCGTATGGTGTACGCCGTCTGTGCCGTCGGCGCCCTCGTCAGTGTGTATTTCCACTGGGTCGTGGCTTACACCGGCACTCTGCTCACCGATGTCCACCGCGTGCTGGGAGTGGGGTAGACCCGTGCGCGAGCCGGAATCTTTGAATTTTCTAATCCAGCGACCCTTCCTTTCGGCCTGCTTCCTGCAGCTTAGGAACGCCGGATGGGGTAACCATGAATCAGACAGGCGAGCTCAGTGAGGGGATTGAACGGACGGCGAGCAGTCCGGAACAGGAACGCATCATGATGGAGCAAATGGGAACCGTGCGCTGGATCGCGCGCCGCATTCACGAACGGCTCCCGCAGCACGTCGAGCTCGATGATCTTATCTCTGCCGGCACGTTGGGCCTGCTCGACGCCTGCACCAAGTTCGATCCCGCGAAGAACGTTCAGTTCCGCAGCTACGCTCAGTTCCGCATTCGCGGCGCCATCCTCGACAGCCTGCGCACCCTTGACTGGAGCCCGCGGGAACTGCGCCGCAAGGGCCGCGCCGTCGAAGAGACAGTCCGGAAGCTTACGTCTCAGTTCGGCCGCGCCCCCTCAGAGCCTGAGATCGCCCACACGATGGGCATCTCCCTTGCGCAGTACCAGCAATTGCTCGGCGAGCTTAAAGGCCTTGAGATCGGCACGCTCCACGTCGAGCGGTCGGAAGATTCCGGCGAGGAAGAACTGGCCTATATTCCGAATCCCGTGGAAGACGACCCGCTCTTCCGCTGTCTCAACTCTGAAATGAAGGAGCGCCTCGCGCAGGCCATTGATCAGTTGCCGGAGCGCGAGCGCCTGGTGATTACCCTCTATTACTACGAGGAGATGACGATGAAGGAAATCGGCATGGTCCTCGGCGTTGTCGAATCCCGCGTTTCGCAGATTCACTCCTCGGCGGTCGTGCACCTGCGCGCCCGCCTGGCTCAATTTGCGAAACCAAAGTTGTAGAAACCTCCTGCCTTTTTGCAGTTCGGCAGAGGAGGGTAGCGACAGGACGGTGTCCATTTCTCGCACACGCCGTCTCCTGGTGCTGTCGCCGCCCGTTCCTCTGCCGATCCTTTTCCCTAAGCTCTCCCCGCTGCTTTACACTTGGGCGATCCCCGGAATCAAGTCCACAGAAGGAAACGCGCTTGGGCACCGAGAAAAAATCATCGGCAGGAGGACGACCCTCCCCCGGCAAGCACCCCGGACGTCCTGAGCCGGTGCAGCAGACCCCGGACCCTGAGGTAAGAATGGACAAGGTCGCGAAGATCCGAGAAGCCGTCCTGAGCGGGAAATACAAAATTCCCGCATCGAAAGTGGCCGCAAAGATACTGGACGATATGCGCCGCAAGTGACGCGGTGGATGGCTACAGGGCAACGAGGGTAATTGCGCCCAGCGTATTACCCTCCGGCGCTCCTACTGCACGTTCAGATTCTGCTGGAGCGGCGTGTGCTCCGAGGAATCGCCCACGAATACCGTGAACGCACCCGGATCCACCTGCCA
>DATEPN010000429.1:0-6679 GCA_035273225.1 Acidobacteriaceae bacterium
TACACTACGCGCGCATTCCGCGGGCGTACTGGCGCGCCCGCATGCAGATGGCGAAAGCCATGGGACTGAACACCATCGCGACGTACGTCTTCTGGAACGTGCACGAGCCCCAGCCCGGCCAGTTCGATTTCAGCGGCAATGCGGACCTCCCGGAGTTTCTGCGCGAGGCGCAGCAGGAGGGGCTCTACGTCATCCTGCGTGCCGGGCCGTACTCCTGCGCCGAGTGGGAGTTCGGCGGCTTCCCGGCCTGGCTGCTCGCCGATCCAAAAATGGAGACCGCGCTGCGCTCCAACGATCCCGCCTTCATGGTTCCGGCCGAGCGCTGGCTGACGAAGCTGGGGCAGGAAGTCGCTCCTTTCCAGATCGGACGCGGCGGCCCGATCATCGCCGTGCAGATGGAGAACGAGTACGGCGATTTCGGGTCCGATCAGGAATACCTGAAGCATCTGCGCGACATTTTCCAGCGTGCGGGATTCACGGACGCGCTGCTCTTCACGACGAATCCCGTCAAAGGCGAGAAGAACGGATCGATCGATGGCACGTACGCCGCGGTGAATTTCGGCATTGGCCACGCGCAGTCTGCGCTCGACTTTCTGGCGCAGATGCGCCCAGGGCAGCCGCTGTTCGCGGCGGAGTACTGGCCGGGCTGGTTCGATCACTGGGGAGAGCCGCACCAGACGCGTCCCATCGCTCCGCAGATCGCCGACCTGAACACGATCCTGAGCCGCGGCGCGTCCGTCAACCTCTACATGTTTCACGGCGGCACCAGCTTCGGATTCATGAGCGGCGCCAGCTGGACGAACAATCGCTACCTGCCCGACGTCACCAGCTACGACTACGATGCGCCCCTCGACGAGGCCGGTCATCCCACGCCGAAATACGAGGCATACCGGCAGGTCTTTGCGAAGTATGCAGGACATCCGCTGCCCCCCGTGCCCGCAGCCCCTCCGGTCATCGCCGTGCCGCAGTTCACGCTCACGGAGTCCGCCTCGCTTTGGCGGAACCTCCCTGCGCCCGTGTCCTCGGAGACCGCCAAAGCCATGGAAACCTATGGGCAGGCGTACGGCTTCATTCTGTACCGCAAGCAGTTACAGAATCCGGCCCATGGCGCCCTGGATCTTTCCGGGCTCAACGACTACGCGCAAATCTACGTCAACCAGAAGCTCGTCGGCACCCTGGATCGCCGGCTGAAGCAAACGTCGCTCCCGCTCGATGCTCCCGCCGGAGCGATGCTCGACATCCTCGTCGAGAATGACGGCCGGGTGAACTCCACGCGGATGATGCGCCACGCGGCCAAGGGCCTGCCCGCCGGCGTGAGTCTTGACGGGCAGCCGCTGACGAACTGGCAGGTTTTCCCGCTGCCGATGACGGATTTTCACGCTGTCCATTTCGATCACGCCCCTGCGGCGCATGGCCCTGCGTTCTACCGTGGTCGATTCCAGGTCCAGGCGATCGGCGACACCTTCCTCGATGTGCGCGCATTGAAGAAGGGTGCGGTCTGGATCAATGGTCACCCCATCGGCCGCTACTGGAACATCGGCCCGCAGGACACGCTCTACGTTCCCGCGCCCTGGCTGCACCGCGGCTCGAATCAGGTCGTCGTCTTCGACCTGAACGGCCTGGAGCAGCCGCACATGTCGGGACTCACACAGCCGATCCTCGACGGCCCAACGCCGCAGGCCGCGCCCCCGGAGGAAACTACGAAGCCATGAGCCGAACGCGCCCAGCGCTCCTAGTCCAGATGGAAGACTTCCGTCAGCGCGGCCATGCTGGCGTCCGCGGCTCCGCCCTCGAGCGACTCGAAGAACGGCGCCATCTCCGCCTGCCAGCGCGCGTTCACCGGATGCTGCTGCATGCCGGCCCGGGCCCGCTCGAAGTCGGGAGTCTCCAGGTAGCCGACCAGCAGCCCATCGGGACGCAGAAAGAGCGAGTAGTTATGCCAGCCCGTTTGCCGCAGGGCCTCCAGCATCTCCGGCCAAACCGCCGCATGGCGGCGCCGGTATTCGTCAATCTTTTCGGGGCGAACTTTCAGCAGAAAGCAGACGCGCTGCATCGTTCCTCCTGGACATTCAAAAAGCCGGTACCGGCGACGGCCGTCCAACCAGAAAATCGCTTTTGCGGGTCGGATATCCTTTGACGACCGGGCCCGAGCGGAAGTAGCATCACACTTCGTCGTATTTTATTAGGGATTTTATTTCACATTGGGAGAACCGGCCATGAGTTCGCACCAGGATCGGGTCGTTCAGGCGCTGGACAGCCTTCGCATCGAGCTGCCTTCGTGGGGATTCGCGAACACCGGCACGCGCTTCGGCAAGTTCCTCCAGGCGGAAGCCGCCGCCAACATCGAAGAGAAGTTTGCTGATGCGGCTCAGGTCAATGCGCTCACCGGCGTCACGCCCACGCTCGCCCTTCACGTGCTGTGGGACCTCCCCGGCGGCGTCCGCGATACGGACAAGATCCGCTCCCTCGAGAAGAAGTACGGCGTGCGCGCCGGTTCCATCAACCCGAACCTCTTCGAGCACCAGGAATACAAGTACGGCTCCATCTGCAATCCGGACCCCGCGATCCGGCACATGGCTCTGGAACACCTGCTGGACTCTGTGACCATCGCGAAGGCCCTGAACTCCCGCGATCTGTCCATCTGGCTCGCCGACGGCTCGAATTACCCAGGAACGCAGAGCATCCGCCGCCGCATCGACTGGATGGAGGAGATCCTGCACACGGTCCATGCCCGGCTCGGCGAGGACCAGCGCATGCTGCTCGAGTACAAGCCCTTCGAACCGGCCTTCTACCACACCGACCTTGCCGACTGGGGCATGTCGCTGACCATGTGCCGCCACCTCGGTCCGAAAGCCGTCGTGCTGGTCGACACCGGCCATCACTACTCCAGTCAGAACATCGAGCAGATCGTTGCGTGGCTGCTGCGCGAAAACAAACTCGGCGGCTTCCACTTCAACGATCGCCGCTATGCCGACGACGACCTCACGCTGGGTTCCATCGATCCCTACCAGATCTTCCGCATCTTCCACGAGATTCTCAGCGACCCCGCGGCGATGGAGACCACGGCCTTCATGGTGGACCAGAGCCATAATCTCAAAGGAAAAATGGAAGCCGCTGTGCAGACCGTCGTGACCGCACAGGAAATCTTCGCGAAAGCAGCACTTGTCGATCGCGACCGCCTCGCCGACCTGCAGGATCAGTGCCGCCTCGTAGAAGCGGAAGAGTGCCTCCGCGAAGCCTTCTGGTTCGACGTGAAGCCGATCGTGCGGGCATGGCGTGCGCAGCGAAACCTCCCCGAAGATCCGCTGCAGGCCCTGCGCGACTGTGGTTATGTTGAGCGCATCCGGCAGCAACGGCAGGCAAGGAATTCAACCCCGGTGGCGAGCTACGCGTAAGCACGGAGAGGCAGAGAGCGAGGCGCGGAATTTCGGCAGCCGAACGCGAGTGATATAAGTTGGCTGAGGATTGATCCGAGGTCTTAACTTGCCGAAAGCGTCGACGAAACGCCTCTATCTCATTCCGATTCTCTCCAAGGCGCTCGATGTGCTGGAGATTCTCCAGACCGAAGAGCGGCCCCTCCCGCTGGAGACCATCTACCAGCGAACCCACATCTCCAAGACCACGGTGTACCGCATCCTCAAGACGCTGGTGCACCGCGGCTATCTGGCTCAGTCGCAGGACGGCCTCTACCGCCTGGTCTCGCGGCCGCGCAAGCTGCGCTTCGGATTCGGCAAGCAATCCGGCGAGATGCCCTTTTCTGAGGCCGTGACCGGCAGCCTGCGTGAAGCCGCCACGCGCGCGGGCGTCGATCTTCTCATCCTCGACAACCGTTACGACGCCGCGACCGCCGTCGAGGTCGCCGATGACTTCGTCAAGAACCGCGTCGACCTCGTCATCGAGTTCCAGATCGACCAGCAGGTCGCGCCCATCATCGCCGACAAGATCGCCGCCGCCGGCATCCCGCTCATCGCCGTCGACATCCCGCACCCGCACGCCACCTACTTCGGCGTCGACAATTACCGTGTCGGCATGGAAGCCGGCTCGCTGCTCGCCGACTATGTCGTCCAGCAGTGGGAGGGCAAAGTGAACTGGGTGCTCGGCCTGGACATCGAAGATGCCGGCCCGCTGGTCCAGAGCCGCATCACCGGCGCTTTCCAGGCCATCCGCAAGAAGCTCCCCGACCTTCCCGTCGAAGATTTCGTTCGGATGGACGGACGCGGCATGCGCGAGCGCAGTTCGCGCATCATCTCCGAGTTCCTCAACCGCCACCCGAAGGACAAGCACATCCTCATAGCGGCCGCGACGGACTCCAGCGCCCTCGGCGCCCTCGAAGCCGTGCGCCAGATGAAGCGCGAAAAGCACGTCGCCATCGTCGGGCAGGACTGCATCCCCGAAGCGATTGAGGAGATGCGCCGGCCAGGCAGTCCCTGGATCGGCTCCGTCTCGCACGAGGCCAATGCCTACGGGCCGAGCCTGATTCAGCTCGGATTGTCGATCCTGCGCGGCTCCACGGTGCCGCCGTACAATTACGTCGAGCACCGTCTCGTGACGGCGGAAATGGTGCGCGAGGCGACCCCCGCCTGATCCTGCCCATCTCTCAAAGGGCACGCTCCTCAGGGCTTCCAATATTGAATGGGAAACATTTGCCCTATTGATTTCCCGTGTGTCATCATGATCGGGCCATGAAATCTGTCGCAGAGCTCACCTACCTCAAGGACCTGTGGGACGAATCGGTCGCCGCCCGGCTCGACGAGCCGGAGTTGCTGCGCTACCGCTCCAATTTGCTCGGCGCTGACCTCCGCATCACCAACTTCGGCGGTGGCAACACCAGCTCGAAGATTCGCCAGCCCGATCCTCTCTCCGGCGAGAACACCCAGGTGCTGTGGGTAAAGGGAAGCGGCGGCGATCTGGGCACCATCAGGCGCGAGGGATTCGCCACCCTGTACCTCGACAAGCTGCTTTTGCTGGAGCGCCGCTACCAGGGCGTCGCGGAAGAGGACAAGATGGTGGAGCTGTACCCGCTCTGCACCTTCGGCAACAATCCTGTCGCGGCGTCGATTGACACCCCGCTCCACGGCTTTCTCCCGTACGCTCACGTCGACCACCTGCATCCGGACTGGGGCATCGCCATGGCTGCCTCCGGCAACGGCAAAGACAAGATGGAGGAGTTCAACCGCGCCTTTGGCCATCGCCTCATCTGGGTGCCCTGGCAGCGCCCCGGCTTTGAGCTGGCCATGATGATGCGCCGCGCCGTCGAGGCAAACTCCGGCTGCGACGGCATCGTGCTCGGCGGGCACGGCCTCTTCACGTGGGGCGAGACGCAGCGCGAGTGCTATCTGAACACGCTGCACATGATCGATCACCTCGGGCAGTTCGTGCAGGACCATGTCCAGCGCCGCGGCGACAAAATCTTCGGCGGCCAGGCCCTTGCTGCGCGCGAAAACCGCCGCGATCTGGCCATCGAACTGATGCCGATGGTCCGCGGCGCCGTCTCGCAGCAACGCGGCATGATCGGCAGCTGGTCCGACTCCGAAGACGTGCTGCGCTTCGTCAATTCGCAGGACGCCGCGAAGCTTTCGCATCTGGGCACCAGCTGCCCCGATCACTTCATCCGCACCAAGATCCGGCCCATGTTCGTCCCCGCCGACGCGAAGGACGACGCTGCTTCGCTGCGGAAGAAACTCGACGCCTCGCTCGCCATCTATCGCGACGAGTACGCCGCCTACTACAAGCACCATGCGCTGCCGGAATCGCCCGCCATGCGCGATCCCAATCCCACGGTGGTGCTCGTTCCTGGCGTCGGCATGTTCTCCTTCGGCAAGAACAAGACCGAGTCGCGCATCGTCGGCGAGTTCTACACGAACGCGATTCACGTCATGGAGGGCGCAACCGCGCTGGCCGGGAGCAGTGCCGTCCGCGACGTGCCCCAGGCTGGCCCAGCCGCTCCGTGCGAGGCGTTCCAGGTCTACGCCAACTACGTCGCGCTCCCCGCATCCGAAGCCTTCCGCATCGAGTACTGGGCGCTCGAAGAGGCGAAGATCCGTCGCCAGCCGCCGGAAAAGGAACTGAGCCGCAAGATCGCTCTCATCGTCGGCGGCGCCAGCGGCATCGGCCGCGCCACCGCGCTGCTGGCGGCCAAACGTGGAGCGCACGTCATGATCGCCGATCGCGATCAGAAAGGCGCCGACGCTGTCGCCGACGAGTGCCGCGCCACTGCCGGCAAGGAGTTCGTCGGCGCAACGGCCGTCGACATCCGCAGCCGCGAAGCGATCGCCGCCGCCATGCGCGCTACTATTGCGCAGTTCGGCGGAATCGACATCCTCATCAACACGGCGGCCATCTTCCCGTCGTCGCCCACGGGCGCCATTAGCGACACGATGTGGTCGACGACGCTCGACCTGAACGTCACGGCCAACTACCTGCTCGCCGACGAAGCCGCGAAAATGTTTGCCGCGCAGCAGACGAACGGCAGCATCGTGCTCACCAGCTCCGCGAACGCTGTCGTCCCCAAGCGCGGCAGCGAAGCCTACGACGTCAGCAAAGCGGCGCTGAGCCACCTCGTCCGTGAACTGGCCATCGCGCTCGCCCCGCGCGTGCGCGTCAACGGCATCAGCCCGGCCACCGTGGTGCGTGGATCGACGATGTTTCCGCGCGACCGCGTCATCGCCTCGCTGACGAA
>DATEPN010000430.1:0-4247 GCA_035273225.1 Acidobacteriaceae bacterium
AACTTCCTCGCCATCGCCGACAACATTGTCGCGGGCAAGCTGCGCGGCTGCGAGATCGCCGTCGTCCTCTCGAACCTGGCCGACGCGCCGGGACTGGCTGCCGCCCGCGAACGCCGCCTGAACGCCGTCGCCATCGAGGCCCGCGGACGCAAGCGCGCCGAGCACGACCAGGAGATCATCGCCACCCTGCGCCAGCACCAGGTGGACCTCGTCTGCCTCGCCGGATACATGCGGCTGCTCTCACCGGGATTCGTCCAGGCCTTCCCGCAGCGCATCCTGAACATCCACCCCTCGCTGCTGCCGGCCTTTCCCGGGCTCGACGCGCAGATGCAGGCCTTCGAATACGGCGTCCAGGTCGCCGGCTGCACAGTGCACTTCGTCGACGAGCAGCTCGACCACGGCGTCATCATCCTGCAGAGGTCCGTGCCGGTCCTTGAGAGCGACGATCCGCACTCGCTCGCCGGCCGCATCCTCGAGCAGGAGCACATCGCCTACTCCGAGGCCATCGCCCGCGTCGTCTCCGGCGAATACGAGATCATCGGCCGCCGCTATCTGAAGAAAACCTAGCCGGGAGCGCGGCTCACGCCACGCGTGTCAATCCCGCACCACCCACCAAATATATTATTGCCGTCACGCTCAACACCCCAGGCTGGGAGGAGGCGCAACGGATCGCCGCGACCAAGCTCCGCGCCATTGGACCCCGAGATCGCAGCTGCGCAGGCGGTCACGGAGAAGTAAATAGAAGCCGAGTTATCAGTACGAATCGGCTCCGGTTTGGATCGAGTGTTCGTCGGATAGCTCCGTCGGTACTCCCAGCAATGTGGCAACAGCAGACCACCTGCTATTCAAACGGAAAAGGTCCGGACGGAAGGCGCGGATCAATCCCATGAGCAGGACTATGCGTGTGTCACGTTGCTCGATTGCCCCTTTGGCTACATCCGCCGCCTGCTCCAGTTCCGAGCACCCAATATGGAACAGCACCGTGCCCATGGCCGTTCCGTAGACGTCGGCATTCTTGAGTTCGCGATGGAGTTGGTCAGCCGCTTTCATGTCGCCGGCCGATCTTAGGAGGCCGCCGAACAATCCCTTCGTTGTCCCGCTCCAGGGAGCCAGTGAATACGCCCGTTCAGCCGCGGAGAGGGCATCCTGGTGCATTCCCCGGACAGCCTTGCTCAGGGCCAGCAGATACCAGGGCTGATACAGAGGTGAGTGAAGCTCGGCCAGTTGTCGCAGGTAGGATTCTCCAGCGTCCGCATTCCCTCCCGCCAGCAGTGCGGCCGCATAGTGGAATCCCCCCATGAAGTTCAGCGGATCGTCCTGCAAGCCGCGCATGCACTCTTGTACCGATTCACGAGCGTGGCCCATGGGCAGAAGGTACGAGAAGCTAAAATGCCAGCGAATATACGGCGCGACCGGTTCGCGCACCGTCGCTAGTCGAAACCGGCGTCCTGCTTCTTCCCAGTCGTACTCGTAGAGCGCAGCCACCATTCCAACCACTGCGTGTGCCTCCTGCAAGCCGGGATCGATGTCCAAAGCCCGTCTCGCCGCTGCGTGTGCCTGAGGCATTGCGAGTTGAGCCGCCATGATTCCAGGCAGCACAAGCGTCACAAGAGCCATGGCGAGTCCGCTTTGCGCAAGAGCAAAGCCCGGGTCCATCGTGATCACCTGCTCGAAAATCTCTTTGCTCCTCGGCAGTGACTCTCGCGTGAATGCCGCAAGGCAATTTCGTGCCTTGAGATACTCCTCGTAGGCAGGCAAAGAAGGGCGGTATTGCGCAGGCGTTCCGGAAAGGTGAAGGCGAAGCGCAGTTGCGATCGCCTGAGCAATTTCATCCTGCAGAGCAAATATGGCCGCCAGCTCTCTGTCATAGCGCTCGGACCAGACATGCGTTCCATCTGCAGCTGCGATGAGCTGCGCGCTGATGCGTATGCGGGAACCAGATCTGCGCACGCTTCCCTCCACCACATGCGCAACCCCAAGGGCTCCCGCGATATCTCGAATATCTTCCTGTTTGCCCTTGAAGGCGAATGCGGAGGTGCGGGCGATGACCTTGAGCCCAGGTACGTGCGCAAGTTCGTTGATGAGCTCTTCTGCCAGGCCGTCACAGAAATAATCGTTATCGGCATCGCCGCTGATATTGGTGAAGGGCAGTACGGCAACCGACGCCTTCTGCGGAGGGGAATGCTGCAACGGCCAGGAGACCCCGGTGTTCAAAGCCGCAATTCCCGGCTGACGCGCCTTCTCTGGCTTGAGCGAGACCGAAGCAATCATTCGGTACCCTCGCCGGGCGAGTGTTTCAATGTAGCGCGGCGTCTCCGCCGAATCCTGCAGTGCATCCCGCAGCCGCTTTACCGCTGCATTGATACTGTGGTCGAACTCGACAATCGTGTTATCGGGCCACAGTTTTCTCCGGATTTCTTCTCGCAACACCAATTGCCCGGCGTGTTCCAGCAATTCAACGAGGAGCTGAAACGGCTGTTCCTGCAGCCGGATTCTCTGATCGTCTTTGCGCAGTTCTGCAGCCCGCAAATCGAGCTCAAAATCTCCAAAGCGAACGACAGCAGGCGGGGAAGAGCTGCGCCAGATTGGTCTTTGCTGTTCCACGGTGAGGAGCCTGCTTCAGCGAATCAGGCGGCAAGTCTAACATGCTTCTGACGCGCTCTTGCCTAAACTCCTCAGCTGCAATGATCTGCGCCGGTCACAAACACGTCATACACGCGTCATCGCCGTTGCATCGACATCGCCGAACCGCCAGCTTAGGTTACGAGCTGATTCCGGGTAAGCGCTCCACTTCGAGGAGCAGCAGAACCCGGGCATGAAAGGGGTCAGCCATGCAAGCGCGCACAGCTTCCGTATGTCGTCGATTCACAGCGATACTCGTCCTCCAGGTTCTGTTGGTCTGCGCCGCGGCAGCGGCCGGTTTTGACGGCGAACGCGGTGACCGCGACCGGCACTGGGTGGCTACCTGGTCGACGACCCTGCACCAGCCCGTCGTCGCACCAGGCCTCGCCAATCCGGGGTTCAGCAATCAAACACTGCGCCAGATCGTCCATGTCAGCATCGGCGGGAGCCAGGCGCGCATACGATTGTCGACCTTTGGAGCAGGCGGGCTGCTGGTGGGCGCCGCACATATTGCTCTCTCTGCCGGTGCTTCCGCAATTGTGCCCGGCTCTGACCGAATTCTCACCTTTGGGGGCGAGCCTTCGATCACCATCCCTCCCGACGCGCCGGTGGTCAGTGATCCCGTCGACCTGGACGTGCCTGATCTTGCAAACGTCGCGGTAACGTTGTTTCTGCCCGGAGCCACCGGACCGGCAAGCTGGCACTTCGACGCGCGCCAGTCCTCGTACATCTCCCCCTCCGGTGACTACACCGACGCTGCCGTGATGCCGCTCGATCCAGCGGCTCCGACGACTACCTCCTGGTTCTGGCTTTCCGGCATCGACGTTGTGGCGTCCAGGCGGGCAGCAGCGATCGCCGCGATTGGCGAGTCGACCACAGATGGAGCGCAATCGACTCTGGACGCAAATCACCGCTGGACGGACGAACTGGCCCGGCGACTCGTAGCCGAATTCGATGATCGTGCCCCAGGTGTGCTGGACGAGGGCCTCGATGGCAACAGACTGCTGCACGATGGCCTCGGTCCTGGCGCACTCGCCCGCCTGGACCGCGACGTGCTCAGCCAGCCCGGCCTGGCTTATGTCATCGTCTATCTCGGAATCAATGACATTGGTACGGGATGGGCGGGCGGACTGAACCCGGGACAGGCTGTCACCGCGGATCAAATGATCCAGGGTTACCGCCAGATCATCGAGCGCGCACATACCCGAGGAGTGAACGTGTATGGCGCAACGATAACTCCGTTCAAAGGTGCCTTCGTCCCTGGAACGCCCTTTGCGCTTTACTCTCCTGAGAATGAAACAAAGCGCCAGGCGTTGAATACCTGGATCCGCACGTCGGGTGAGTTCGACGGGGTCATCGATTTCGATCGCGTGCTCCGCGACCCGAATGATCCGTCGCAGCTAGCCCCCAAATACGATAGCGGCGATCATGGCCACCCGACGGACGCAGGTTATACGGCAATGGCTGACTCCATAGACCTTAGCCTGTTCCGGTGATTTCTCCATGTATGCAATCACCGGGACGAATCCGGGTTGAGACTAAGCCACCGCTAGCACTGCCGGGCAAGCGGGTTCAGTCCAACGGGATCCACGTCAATGAGTGCTTCATCGCCGAGGCACTCGTTG
>DATEPN010000431.1:0-3060 GCA_035273225.1 Acidobacteriaceae bacterium
ATGCTGGGCATTTGTTACGCTGATCGGCTTCTGCATTGGCCGCTTCTGATCCCCGATCTATGGACACTGTTCGCTGTTCTACAGCGGGATGTTCCCATGCTTCTTCGGCGGATTGCGGTCGCGTTTGCCGTCCAGCATTTCGAGCGCGTTGATCAGCTTCTTCCGGGTCTCACGGGGCAGAATCACTGCGTCGATGTACCCGCGCTGGGCCGCAACGTACGGATTCGCGAACTGCTCGCGAAACTGGTGTACCCGCTCCGCGCGCGCTTCGGCCAGCACCTCGTGCCGCCGCTCGGGGCTGAGCGGCCCCTCGCGCGCCTCGGCCTGCCGCACGGCTTCTGCCAATTCGCGGCCATAGACGATGTTGACAGCGCCTTCGGGACCCATGACGGCAATCTCGGCCGTCGGCCACGCCAGGTTCACGTCGGTGCGAATGTGCTTGGAACTCATCACGCAGTATGCCCCGCCGTAAGCCTTGCGCGTGATCACCAGCATCTTCGGGACAGTGGCCTCGGCAAAGGCGTACAGCAGTTTCGCCCCGTGCCGGATGATGCCGCCGTATTCCTGCTGCGTTCCGGGCAGGAAACCGGGCACATCTTCGAGCGTAATCAGGGGAATGTTGAAAGCGTCGCAAAAGCGAACAAAGCGTGCGCCCTTCACACTTGCGTTGATGTCCAGCACGCCGGCGAGCACGGCGGGCTGATTGGCAACGATCCCCACAGGGCGCCCATTCATCCGCGCAAAACCGACCACGATATTCCTCGCGAAGTGCTCGTGGACTTCGAAGAAATAGCCGTCGTCCACGATACGGGTTATCACCTCTTTGACGTCGTAGGGCTGATTCGACTCCGTGGGGACGATGTGGTCCAGCTCCCAGTCCTGGCGGTCCACCGGATCGCTGCAGGGGCGCCGGGGCGGATCATCGAGGTTGTTCGAGGGCAGAAAGCTGAGCAACTCGCGGATCATGACCAGGCATTCGGCGTCGTCATGGGCCATGAAGTGCGCGACGCCGGAAACCTCGTTGTGGGTCGTCGCCCCGCCGAGTTCTTCCTTCGTGACCTCTTCATGGGTGACGGTCTTGATGACGTCGGGTCCGGTCACAAACATGTAGGAGGTCTTATCGACCATCAGGGTGAAGTCGGTGATCGCTGGCGAATACACGGCGCCCCCTGCGCAGGCACCGAGGATGGCGGAAATCTGCGGCACGACGCCGCTGGCGAGGGTGTTGCGCAGAAAGATGTCCGCGTAGCCGGCCAGGGAGACGACGCCCTCCTGAATGCGCGCCCCGCCGGAGTCGTTCAGCCCGATGACTGGAGCGCCGACGCGCATAGCCGTGTCCATCAGCTTAACGATCTTGCCTGCGTTCGCTTCGGAAAGCGACCCGCCGAAAACCGTGAAATCCTGCGCGAAAACGAACACCGTCCGGCCATCGATGCGGCCGTATCCGGTGACGAAGCCGTCACCGGGGATGCGCTTCGCTTCCATCCCGAAATCGGTGCAGCGATGCTCGACGAAGCGATCGGTTTCTTCGAAGCTGCCTTCGTCCAGGAGCAGCTCAATGCGCTCGCGGGCGCTCAGTTTCCCCTCGCGATGCTGGCGCTCGCGGCGTTCGCGGCCTCCGCCCTCTTCGGCCAGCCGATTGCGCCGCTCCAGCTCGTCCAACAAGTGCTTTTCCATTCGAGGGGATTATAGCGACTGGCCGAATCCCCTCATCATTGGCTGATGCGGCCGAGCGGCAACCACTGCATGGTGAAAAATAATTTGGTCACACTGCATCCGGCAGGCCATCACGCGCATAACCGTGGCAAAATTCTTTCGACAAACAATTAAGGGAGGCTGTACGCCATGAAGTTCTCCCCAGTAAGCCTTTTCCGGCCTGTTGCCGGACTTTCCGTTTGCGCGCTGTTTCTGCTGGCCTTCCCGGCTCATGGTCAGATTGAACACCTGCCCGCCCTGGGTTCGCCGGTTCCTGCCTCGCTGGTCACGGCCGACAAGCACGCAAAGGAATGCCGCACCGGACCCGGTCATCGCGATCCCTGCACCGAAGTCCAGGTCGGCAAGATCAAGTACATCGTCGCCTGGGATGCGCAGAGCAGGAACATCACCTATCTGTTCACCGACAGCCGTGACCTGGTCACCGACAGCGGGCTTTCTGTCGGCGGCACCTGCCGGGTAGCCGGACCGGAAGACATCGGCACCATTTCCTACATGAAGTGGCTGATCGACCCGCGATGGAAGGGTGTGGACCTCAAAGCCGGCGACCAGGCTGTCTGGTACGCCGCCCTGCATAAGAACGATTTCGACCCACATTATGGCGACATCGTGGGGTTCGTGCAGAGCAGCTATATCGATCTGAAGAAGTAGCGCCGTTGTAAGCGGCCGCGCATCCTGCGGACGCGCGGCCGCATGCGCCCTCGGCTCCGTCGATTACCATGTTCGGTGATGTCCCACCAGTCCATCGCCGAAAAAGTCGAAGCGCTGCGCGACAAGATCCGCCACCACGAGCACCTGTATTACGTGCTCGACTCGCCGCAGATTGCGGACGCCGAATTCGACGACCTGATGCGCGAATTGCAGCGCCTCGAGGCCGAGCACCCCGATCTCATGACGCCCGATTCGCCGACGCAGCGGGTCGGCGGGAAGCCGAAGGAGGGCTTTCCGAAGGTCCCGCACTCGCGGCCCATGCTCTCGCTCGATAACGTCATGAGCGAAGAGGAACTGCGCGACTGGGACCGCCGCGTCCGGCAGCTTGCCGGTGCAGGAGCGGACATCAGCTACGTCTGCGAGTACAAGATGGACGGCATCTCGATGGCCCTGCAATACCGGGCTGCCACCGACGGCTCGGCGCGCCTGCAGCGCGGGCTGACCCGTGGCGACGGCACAACCGGCGAAGACGTCACGACGAACGTCCGCACCATTCGCTCCATTCCCCTCTCCGTCTCATCGGCGAAACTGCACAAGGCGAAGATGCCGGCCAACTTCGAGGTTCGCGGCGAGGTTGTCATGCCACTCGCCGCGTTTGAGAAGGCCAATGCCGACCGGGAAGCCCAGGGACTCGCA
>DATEPN010000432.1:0-6448 GCA_035273225.1 Acidobacteriaceae bacterium
GTGGCAGGATCTCGAATTCGGCGTCATCATCCATTTCTCGACGAACACATTTCTGAATCGCGAGTGGGGAGACGGCACCGCGTCTCCTTCAGTTTTCAATCCAACGCAGTTCGATCCCGACCAGTGGATGCAGGCGATCAAGGCCGCGGGCGCGAAGTACGTGGTGCTGGTGGCCAAGCATCATGACGGATTCTGCCTGTGGCCGACGGAACAGACGGACTACAGCGTCAAGGCCAGCCCGTGGAAGAACGGGAAGGGAGATGTCGTCGGAGATGTGGCACGTGCTGCGCGGAAGTATGGATTGAAATTCGGAATTTACCTGTCGCCCTGGGACCGGCACGATCCGCGCTACAGCGACGCGGCGGCTTACGATCGCTACTACAACGCCGAATTGACGGAGCTGGCGCAGAACTACGGCGATCTGGTGGAACTGTGGCTCGACGGCGCGGGCAGCGGCGGTCACGTCTACAACTTCGACAAGATTATCGAGACGCTGCGCACGTATCAGCCGAATACGGTTGTCTTCGCGGATACGGCGTTGTTCGAGTATGGCGACGCACGGTGGGTGGGCAACGAAGAGGGACGCGTGCGGTACGAAGACTGGGATGTGATCGACCGCCACGGGTACGTCCGCTGGCGTCCGGTCGAGGCCGACACTCCGCTGCGCAACCAGCACTGGTTTTGGCACCCGGATGATGAGAAGTCGCTGAAGAGCCTGGATGAACTGCTCACCACCTGGGACGATACGGTCGGCAGGGGTGCGCAACTCATGCTCGGACTCGCGCCGGATAACCGCGGGCTGCTGCCGGACAGCGATGTCGCGCGCCTGACGGAGTTCGGGAAGGCGCTGAAGGCGCGCTATGCGCACAATCTCGCCAAGGAGCACGCGCCGACGACTCCGGAAATCGCCGCAGCGCTCGATGGCGATCCGGACACGTTTTGGTCTGCGCCTGCGGGATCAGGACATTCCCAGCTGGAAGTGCGATTCGCAAAGCCGGTGACGTTCAATCGCGCGCTGACCATGGAATGGCTCAATGAAGGGCAGCGGATCGAAAAATATTCCGTCGAGATCTGGACGGGCGGTGCGTGGAAGCCGGTGGTGACGGCGCACGCGATTGGTCACGAGAAAATCGACGTCTTCGCGTCGGTCACTGCCAGCCGCATTCGGCTCAACATCCTCGACAGCGAGAACGGGGCTGCGATTCGCGAGTTTCAGCTCTACGACGTGCCGTAGCCGCGCCCCTCTTCCCCTAAGTCATTCTTCTAAAAACGCTTGCAGTGGGCAGGTCTGCGGGCCCGGCATGAGCCGTCTTTCGTTCACTTCGCTCACTATTGGCCCGAGGAGTCAGTACTGAGTGGCGGTTATGATCACTTTTCTGGACATTTCGCTCATTTCGGGTTAATGTTGCTTTCATTCGATTCTGGTTCCCCTCCCGGCCCCCAGCTTTATCCGACAGGAATTTGACAGACCTCTTTTGACCGCCGTGCTTCCGGCATGATGGAAGGCCCGTTCCCGGAAGACACACCGAAATTTCACCCAGAGCAGCCTGGAAAGGAATGCCAACATGCAACCTTCGGTTCAGCGAATTGGTGGGCTTTGGGGTGTTACCGCCCTGCTCGCATTGCTGATGCTCCTTATGTCGGGAGCCGCGTGGGCGCAAAACGCGCAGGGAACGATCGTCGGTCACGTGACGGATCCCAGCGGCGCGATTGTGCCCGGAGCAACGGTGACGGTCCTCGACCTGAGCACCGGATTGACGCATACCCTGACGACCAACGCGGCGGGAGATTACACCGTGCCGGCTCTGAATCCGGGTCAGTACAAGGTGACGGTCCAGGCCAGCGGATTCACGAAGCAGACATCATCGGAGCTGACGCTGGAAGTGCAGCAGACGCTGCGCCAGGATTTTCGCCTCGCGGTCGGCAGTGCAACGCAGACCGTGACGGTGAACGCGGCCACGCAGATGCTGCACACCGACGACACGACCATCGGCCAGGTGCTGGACGCAAAGACGATCGAGAACCTGCCGATCCAGGGGCGCGACTTTACGAATCTGATGCTGACGAATGTGGGCACCACCATCGAGCTTGGCGGCGATGAGGCCGACTGGAGCTATCACGGCGTCAATACCGGATTCCTGTCGGTAAGCTCGAGCGGCGTGCAGTCGCAGAGCACGAGCTATTCCATTGACGGCATCTACGATGCAGACTATGAATTTTCGACGCCGATCAACATCCCCAACGAGAACGCCATTCAGGAATTCAAGATGATGAGCGGGATGTATGGAGCGCAGTACGGCTCCGGGGCGACTCAGGTGAACGTGAACATTAAGTCGGGCACGAACAGTCTGCACGGCTCCGGCTTTGAGGAGTTCAAGGCGAACTGGCTGCAGCCTGACAACCAGTATCAGGCTACGGTGAACCGCGTGAACGCGGGGCAGGAGGGATTCACTCCGTCTCCGGTCAATCCGCCCTTTCACCTCAACCAGTTCGGCGGAACGCTGGGCGGCCCCCTGTGGATTCCGCATGTCTACAACGGGCGCAACAAGACGTTCTGGTTCGGCGGCTACGATGAGGCGCTCTACCGGGCGACCAGCAATCCCACGCCTGTCTTTAGTCCGCCCACAGCTGAGCTGAGCGGCGACTTCAGCCAGTGGCCCTTCCCGATTTACGATCCGGCGACCACGGTGCCGAATCCGAACTACGATCCGAACGCGACCAGCGGGCCGAACGCGAGCCCGATCATCCGCACGCCTTTCCCGAATAACCAGATTCCGTCGAGCCGCATCGACCCGGTGGCCGCGAAGATCGGAGCATTTTTCGCGAAGCCGAACAGCGGTTGCGCGGAATCGCAGCACCTGCTCACCGGTTGTACGAACTACGCGGCGCCCACGGCGAACACGAAGAAGCAGGGCGTCGGCACGGGCCGTATCGATCAGTACTTCGGACAGAACGATCACCTCTTTCTCACCGCCAATGTGGGTGTGCTCTCGGCGCAGAATGGCAACATCGCTTTCGGACAGAGCGGCGTCACCTGGGCGCGTCCGAAGCTGTTCGGAGCAACCTGGTCGCACACCTTCAGCCCGAACACCCTGAACCAGGCGACGCTGGGCTACAGCCGCGATCACTTCCTCACCGGCGTGAGCACGGCGTATGGGCCGAACCTCTCGGCCGAAGTGGGTCTGGCCAATACGGCGCCCAATCCGGCTACCTTCGACCTGCCGAACGTCTGCCTGAACGAGTACTACTGCATTGGCGGCGGTGAGCCGACGACGTATGCGGACAACATCTACCAGGGTGTGGACACCATCACGATGGTGCGAGGGCGCCACACGCTGAACTACGGAATCGATTTCCGGCGCGCACAGCTGTTCGAACTCGACAACTACCTGGGCACCGGATCGGCCAGCTTCAACGGTGAGTTCACGGCGCTCGTACCGTCGTTCGCCGGGAAAGCATATGCGCAGAGCGGCGCGTATACGGCGACGGCTCCCTATGAGGGCAATGCGCTCGCGGATTTCCTGCTGGGCGACACCTCGTCGGCGACCGGTCCGCCGCCGCTGGGCACGGATAACTACATCCTGTGGGGGAACAACTGGAACCTGTTCTTTCAGGATGACTACCACGCCACCAGCCGCCTGACGCTAAACGGCGGACTGCGCTGGGAGCGGCCGCCGGACTTCCACAGCGCGCACCGTGACGGGTATGCGTTCAGCACGGCGAATGGAGGACAGTGGGTTTGGGCGGATTGCGGATTCACGCAGCCGCTGCTGGCCGGAGGCGGCAACCCGAACTTCCTGCAGTGCGGGGCCAGGAACACGCTGGTCCCCATCGATAACAAGGATTTCGCGCCGCGCCTGGGTTTTGCCTATCAGGCGATGGACAAGTTCGTGGTGCGTGGCGGATTCGGAATCTTCTACGGGCTCTATAACCGGTACTACGACGGAACGCAGTTCGACAAGAACATTCTTTACACGCAGACGGCGCAGACCTATCCGAGCCCAAGCGGTACGGAGCGGCAGTCGACCGCGGTCCTGAGCGGCCTGTGGGCACCGCCGGTGAGTTCGGCTGAGCTGTTCCAGACTCCGGGCTGGAAATTTCCGTTCAACCAGACGAACTGGCCGTACAACCGCAATCCCTATGACGAGCAGTGGACACTCGACACGGAGTATTCGCTCACGCCGACGCTGATGCTGGATGTGGGGTACGTGGGCGACCACGGTGTACACCAGGAGAGCCAGGACATCATCGGAGCGGCCCGGCCGCCGAGGGTAGCGGATGATCCCTGCAATTCGCTCGTCGACATCTCGCAGGCCACGGGCGACGATGCCCATTGCCTGACGAATCCCAACTTCGAGCCGATGGACACGCGCACGCCCTATGCGAACATGCCCCCGTATCTCTACGCGAACATCAATGGCTTCGCCTCCAGCTACAACGGGCTGCAGGTGCAGTTGATTGAGCGCAACTACCATGGGCTGAACTTCCACGCGAACTACACGTGGTCCAAGGCGATGGATCTGACGTCGGGGATCAACAACATCAATGGTGAGCCAAATTTGATTCAGGACCCGCAGCATCCTTACCAGGAATACGGGCTGTCGGGCTCCGATGAGACGCACCGGTTCGTGCTGACGTACGTCTACACTGTTCCGGATCACATCTTCTCATCGCGGTTGCTCAATACCGTCGTGTCTGGCTGGACGGCCAGCGGCGTTTACCAGCTGGGGAGCGGCTTACCCTTTGCGGTGCAGTCGCCACAGACCGATCAGATGGCGGAGTTTTATGGCGGGCGTATCAACGCAAACTCGACGTACCGCACGCGCGCGGGGTTCAAGCGCACGCTGACGGAGTACTTCGATACCACGAAGTACTCGAGTCCGCCGCTCGGGCGCTACGGAAACACGAACAAAAGTGTAGAGCGTACGCCGTATATCCAGAACCTCGACGCAAGCTTCGGCAAGAACACGCATATCGCCGAGTCAGTGAACCTGCTGATTCGGGCGGATATCTTCAACCTCGGCGGGACCTGGCATTCGCCGTATTCGCCGACGGGCCAGAACGGGAGTATGTTCCCGAGTTCGTGGGTAACGTCGTCCACCTTCGGGCAGCTGATCAACACGAACTACGGAAACGTCTCGCTCTGGAATCCGCACGTGCTGCAGTTGACAGGGCAAATCACTTTCTGACGCGCAGCAAGCGTGGCTGAAGAGAACGACCGCGGTTGCCTGGTTCCGGAATGCGGGCTGGGCAACCGCTTTTTTGCGCACGAAGCTGCTCAGCGCGAGGTTGCGCACGACGTAACGGTGCGCACCAGGGTGGAAGCGATGGAACTTGAGATTTGCGTTGATTCAGTGGAATCGGCGATTGCTGCGGCACGCGGCGGCGCACAGCGCATTGAATTGTGCAGCGGACTGGCGGAAGGCGGGATTACGCCGAGCGCAGGACTGATTCGAACCGTCCGTGACGCTGTGGCCGTCGACGTGTTTGTGATGATTCGCCCGCGCGGCGGAGACTTTGTCTATACAGAACGTGAGTTTCAGGTCATGCGGGAAGACCTTCTGACCGCCGGGAGCCTGGGCGTCGACGGGGTCGCCCTGGGCATTCTGACTCCGCAATGCGAGGTGGACATCGAGCGCACGCGCAGCCTCGTACAACTGGCCCGTCCGATGCAGGTGACCTTCCACAGGGCCTTCGACTTTGCCGTTGACATGGAACGCGCATTGGAAGATGTGATTGCCTGCGGGGCGGATCGCGTGCTCACCTCCGGCGGCGCAGAGAGTGCCGCTCGCGGGGCGGCCCGCATAGCCCAGCTGCAGCGCCAGGCCGGCGATCGCATACGGATTATGGCCGGGGGGGCCATTCGGGAAAGCAATGTGCAGGCTTTGCTGCAGAGGACCGGTGTTCGCGAGGTACACACCTCGATGAAAAATACAGAACCCACCGGGGGCCAGGACGGGGACCCGCTGGCAGCCATCGGTGCGCGCTGCAGCGGACGAGGCGTATCGCAGGTGAGGGAAGAGGATGTGCGCAGGATGCAGGATCTGCTCGCATTCTCGGCGGTGCGGCCGAACCAAAGCCAGTGAATTCGCCTGCCGCTCCCGCTGGGTGGCACGACAAAGCCCGCAGGCGGTGTACGCTGCGGGCTTGATTGGGACTGAAGGTCGTTCAGAAATCCGGCTAAATTTCCACACTCAGCCGATGTGCGCCTGTTTTCAGGCGCTTCGGTTACCGGCCAAGGCGGGCACGAAGCGAACGCCACGCCAGTCCAGCGCCGCCGATCACAGCCAGTACGGCGGTGGGGTTCTCCGGGAAACCGAAACTATGGACGAAGCATAGGACCATCATGCAGAGCGGGCCAAATGCTCAGCCCAGCCGGGAAGATACGTAAGGAAGAGCAGGAATGTAGGTGCATCGGCATATAGCTGAAGCAGGAGTCAGGAGCAGG
>DATEPN010000433.1:0-4889 GCA_035273225.1 Acidobacteriaceae bacterium
TTCGTGATCATCAGCATCGTCAAGATCATCGTGGTCGTGGTGATCCTGCTGATGGCTGTTGCCTACACGGTGCTGCTCGAGCGCAAGGTCGTCGGCCGCATCCAGAATCGCTGGGGACCCAGCCGCGTCGGCCCTTTCGGCCTGCTCCAGCCGCTCGTCGATGGAGCCAAGCTGTTCCTCAAGGAAGACCTGATGCCGCTGGCCGTTTACCGGCCGCTCTACATTATCGCGCCCATGATCGCGCTGAGTTGCGCGTTGATGTCCATTGCCGTCGTCCCGTTCGGTGCGAACATCACCTGGCATGGCGTCGATCTCTTCCAGATCACCGATGTCAACATTGGCCTGCTGGTCATTCTCGGCATCACTTCGGTCGGCGTTTACGGCATCGCTCTCTCCGGCTGGTCGTCGAACAACAAATATTCCCTGCTCGGCTCCTTGCGCGCCTCGGCGCAGGTCATCAGCTATGAACTGGCGCTCGGCTTATCGCTCGTCGGCGTCGTCATGCGTGCCGGCACCTTCAGCCTGCGCGACATCGTGAATGTTCAGGCGACACACGGCCTGATCTCCTGGAATTTCTTTGGCGGATTTCAGTTCGTCGCCTTCTTCATCTACCTGATGGCGGCCTACGCCGAGACGAACCGCGCGCCCTTCGACCTGCCTGAGGCCGAGAGCGAGCTGACCGCCGGCTACCACACCGAGTACAGCTCGATGAAGTTCGCCATGTTCTTCATGGCCGAATACGCGAACATGATCACCGTCGGCTGCGTCGCCACGCTGCTCTTCTTCGGCTGCTGGTCGAGTCCCTTTGGTCATCTGTTCGAGGGCGTGCTCACCGGCATCGTCGCCCAGGCCGTGCTCCCCGTCTTCTGGTTCGTCCTGAAGGTCTTCTTCTTCCTCTTTCTCTATATCTGGGTGCGCGGCACGCTGCCGCGTTTCCGCTACGACCAGCTCATGGGCTTCGGCTGGAAGTTTCTTGTGCCCGTGGCGATCGCCAATATCGTAGTCACCAGCCTCTGGATGGGCATCTTCCTGCCCGTCCAGTGATTTACAATTTTTAGCGTCCCGTCCTGCTGTTCTGACCTTGTTTTTCGCGGCTTTTCGCTGATTGCAGGAAGATTTCAAAACCCATGCATCTGGCTCTCTTCATCATCTTCGGCGCGTTGTGTATGGCAGGAGCTCTGAACCTGCTGTTTCAGCGCCATCCCATCAACAGCGCACTGTCGCTCATCGTCGTGATGAGCTCGCTCGCTGTCCTCTATTTGCTTCTTGGAGCCGAATTCCTCGCGGCCGCGCAGGTCATCGTCTACTCCGGCGCCATCATGGTGCTCTTCACCTTCGTCATCATGCTCCTCAACGCCGGTGAGGAACAGCGTACCCATGGCAGCAAGATGGCCTATTTCGCCGGTGTTCCCGGTGCGGCGATCCTCGTCTCGCTGCTGACCTTCATCTTTCTTTCCAACCGCGGCAATTTCGCCGAGGCGCGCATCGGGGATTACATCGCCAGCACCGGCGACCTCAGCCGCGTACTCTTTCGCGATCTGCTGCTCCCGTTTGAAGTCACGTCGGTTCTCATTCTCATCGCCATCCTCGGCGCAGTCGCGCTCGCCCGGAAGGAGCACTGATGATTCCGATTGCCTGGTATCTCGTGCTCAGCGGCATCCTGTTCTCCATCGGAGTCGCCGCTTTCCTCATCAAGCGCAACATCATCACGGTCTTCATGTCGATTGAACTGATGCTCAACGCGGTGAACCTGAGCTTCGTCGCCTTCTCCCGCAACTGGAGCCAGATCACAGGCCATCTCCAGGTCAGCGGGCAAATCTTCGTCTTCTTCGTGATGGTCGTCGCCGCGGCCGAAGCAGCTGTCGGGCTCGCCATCATCATCGCCGTCTTCCGCGCGCGCAACACCCTCAACGTCGACCAGGTCGACCTGATGAAACTATGACCGATCTCCACCTCTGGCTGATTCCGCTCGTTCCTTTCGCCGGATTTCTGGTGAACGGTCTCGTGGGCCGCAAATTCCCGAAGGCACTCGTCACCACGGTTGCGCTCATCGCCTCCGCGGTGCCGATGATTCAGGTCGCGATGATCGTCGGCCGCTTCGGCTCGCTCACTCTGCCGCACGTTGAGACCATCGGCACCTGGATCCGCTCCGGCGCCTTCCACGCCGACTTCAGCTTCCAGCTCGATCAGCTCACGCTGGTCATGCTCTGCGTCGTCACCGGCGTCGGTTTCCTCATCCACGTCTACTCGGTCGGCTACATGGCCGAAGAAGAGGGCTACTGGCGGTTCTTCTGCTACATGAACCTCTTCCTCTTCTTCATGCTCACGCTGGTTCTGGCGGAGAACTTCCTCCTCATGTTCGTCGGATGGGAAGGCGTGGGCCTCGCCTCTTACCTGCTCATCGGCTTCTACTACCTGCGCGATTCCGCAGCGAACGCCGGCAGGAAGGCATTCATCGTCAACCGCATCGGCGACGTCGGCTTCCTGCTGGCAATGTTCCTTCTCATCCAGCACTTTGGCACGCTCAGCTTCACGCAGGTATTCGCCGCCATCGGCGCGCATCCGGAATGGCAGGGCGGATTCCTCACCGCCGTCGCGCTCCTGCTCGTGCTCGGAGCGACCGGCAAGTCCGCGCAGATTCCGCTCTACATCTGGCTGCCTGATGCCATGGAAGGCCCGACGCCGGTCTCCGCCCTCATCCACGCCGCCACCATGGTCACGGCGGGCGTCTACATGATCGCCCGCTCGCACGTGATCTTCGACCGTTCGTCCACAGCTCTGCTGGTCGTTGCCGTCATCGGAACCGCCACAGCGTTCGTCGCCGCCACCATCGGCATGGCGCAGACCGATATCAAGCGCGTCCTCGCCTACTCGACGGTCTCGCAACTCGGCTACATGTTCCTCGGCTGCGGAGTCGCCGCCTACTCGGCGGGCATCTTCCACCTCGTCACACACGCCTTCTTCAAGGCGCTGCTCTTCCTCGCTGCCGGATCGGTCATCCACGCGCTCTCGGGTGAGCAGGACATGCGCGTCATGGGCGGTCTGCGCAGGAAAATCCCCGTCACCTTCTGGACCATGACAGCGGCCGTCTTTGCCATCTCCGGAGCCCCGCCCCTCGCTGGCTTCGTCAGCAAGGACGAAATCCTCTACCAGGCGTTCGTCGCGCCCGGCCCCGGCAAAGTACTCTGGGCCATTGGCCTGCTGACTGCCGGATTTACCGCGTTCTACATGTTTCGTCTCTGGTACATGACCTTCTTCGGCGAGAGCCGCGCACCGCAGGAACTGGCTGTGGTCCATTCCCGTCGTGACACGAAGCTGGTCATCGAGACCGAGCCCACCCAGGAGCACCATCACGGACATGGCGTGCACGAAAGCCCGAAGGTGATGCTGATCCCTCTGGTCATTCTCGCCATCCTCTCCGTCATCGGTGGCTGGATGGGCTGGCCCGAAGGCCTTGGCGGCGGCAACTGGTTCTCGCATTTCCTGGCCCCGGCAGTGAAGGCCGTGCATATGTCCTACGAGCAGGCGACCGTAGCTCTGACGACCACCGGGCAGATCGCCAACACGCCGAACGAATCGCCCGCCGGCTCGAAGCAGCTCGAATTGATCCTCGCTGTCATCTCGACTCTCGTCGCCGCGACCGGATGGTTCGTTGCCCACATCATGTACTACAAACGTCCCGAACTCCCCGAGCGGTTCGCGGCGAAAATACGCGGCCTCTATGCGCTCGTCGCCAACAAGTACTGGGTCGACGAATTCTACGGCGCCATTATCGTCACTCCGGTGCTCTTCGGCGCTCGTTATCTGCTCAACATTCTCATCGATCGCGGCGTGATCGACGGCGGAACCCTCGCCGCCGGCTACACTGCGCAGGGCTTTGGCGCGCTCGTGGCGCGCATTCAGTCAGGCAACATTCGCTCCTACGCAGGATGGCTCGCGCTCTTCGCCGGCATCCTGCTGCTGGCCAGTTATTTCGGATGGACCGCGCACTTCTGGGCGCATTAGGGAAGGACTAAGGACTCTACGTGGCGAACGACATCATCCTGACGCTGATCACCTTCGTGCCCACGGCCGGCGCGATCATCGTCGCTTTTCTGCCGCGCAAAGGCCGCGTGATCCCTGCCTTCGCGCTGCTGGTTACGCTCGCGACCTTCATCTTGTCGCTGCATCTGCCGGCCCACTTCAATTACGCCAATCACGGCTTCCAGTTCGAGGAGAACCGTCCCTGGGTCATCAGCCCTGCCATCCGCTATCACCTCGGCGTCGACGGCCTTTCGCTCTGGCTGGTGATGCTCACCACGTTTCTCTCCGTCATCGGAGTCCTCGTGTCGTGGCGTTCCATCGAGCATCGCACCAAAGAGTTCTACTTCCTCTTCCTGCTCCAGCAGACCGCGATGATCGGCGTCTTCGTCGCGCTCGACGTCTTCCTCTACTACTGCTTCTGGGAACTCTCGCTCGTACCCATGGCCATTCTCATCGCCATGTTCGGACGTGAGCGTGGCCGTCAGGCCGCCCTCAAATTCTTCATCTACACCTTCCTGCCCTCGGCGCTTTTTCTCGTCGCGATCCTCTGGCTCTACGCGAAGACCGGCACCTTCGACTTTGTTCAGTTGCAGTCGGCTCTGGCGGGCAGCGCGTTCTCGCCCGCTGCGCTCTGGTGGGTGTCGCTCGCGTTCCTTGTCGCCTTCGCCGTCAAAGTGCCGGTCTTCCCCCTTCACGGCTGGCTGGGAGACGTGATCTTCGAAGCCCCGACTGCCATGGCGATGGTCGTCGCCGGTAAGCTCGGGCTCTACTCGATCTTCCGTTTCAACCTCGGCCTCTTCCCAGCACAAGCCCGCCAGATCGCGCCGCTCATGATCGCTCTCGCCGTCATCGGCCTGCTCTACGGA
>DATEPN010000434.1:0-5153 GCA_035273225.1 Acidobacteriaceae bacterium
CGCCATCAGCTGCGATCGATGCCACGGCCCCGTCAGCAATCACCTCGACCATCCCAGCGCCGCAACCATCATCAATCCCGCCCGCCTCGATCCCGCTTCGCGCGACAGCGTCTGCGAACAGTGCCATCTCAAGGGAGTCGCGCGCGTCCTGAATCCAGGCAAGGAGTTCACCAACTTTGTCGTCGGCCAGCCGCTGGAGCAAACCTTCACCACCTACATTGACGCGATGCCCAACGGCGAGCAGCCCCCCTTCCGGGTCATCAGCCATTCAGAGGAATTGGCGCTCAGCCGATGCAAACGCGTGAGCGGCGATCGCATGTGGTGCGGCACTTGCCACGATCCGCACCACGAACCCGTCAATGTCTTCGCCTACTACCGCGCAAAGTGCCTCACCTGCCACGCCACGACGCACTTCGCCGCGAGCCACCCGCCCCGAACCAGCAACTGCATCGCTTGCCATATGCCGAAACGGGCGCCGAATGACGGCGGCCACACCGTCTTCACCGATCACCGGATTCAGCGCATTCCGGATCACAAACACGCCGGCGAGCCCACCGGTATCGCACCGTGGAGAAATCCCCCCGCGGCGCTCGAGAAGCGCAATCTCGGCATCGCCCTCATCCAGGCGGGCGCCGAAACCCGCACCTGGCCGCAGATCGTGAGCGGCTATCGCACCCTGACCGAAGTGCAGCACCAGTTCCCCGGCGACTGCGACATGGTTCAGTCCATGGGAACGGCGCTGCTGATCGGCCGCCAGTTTTCAGAAGCCGCAATCGCATTCGAAATGGCGGAGCACTGCGATCCGAGGTCCACGTCAACCGAAGCCAGCCTCGGCTCCGCCTATGCCGCATCCGGAAAAGAGGACGATGCCAAATTCCACCTCGAACTGGCGCTGCAGCTGGATCCCATGAACCTCAGCGCCGCCGAACAGCTGGTCGGGCTCTACGAAAAAGGCGGCGAGACGGCGAAAGCCGAAGCGCTCAGAACGAAGATCAGCGCTCTCTTCCACTGAACCCCGCCGCCCACATTCCACACCACTTCACCGGGGTTCTCCGGAAAGCCACTCGCCTTGGTGATTGACATCGGGCTGTTGCCTGAGAGATAAATCCTCCAATTCCTGGTTGAACCGATAGACGGGGCCCCAGACCCCTCTCCCCGGCACCTGATGAGCACGATCTTCATGTCCTGGATTCCTCGCTCTTTTTCCGTCCCGCACGACCCATCGAGCCATGTCCGCTGAAGCTCCTCTCCCGATCTCCGTCCGCCCCGAAGTCCCTGCGGTCACGCAGCCCGAGGTTCGCGTGCTCGACAGCCCCAGCGCCCTCGACTCGCTCCTCCGCCTCGAGCAGTCCGGCCTCTTCGGCACCTTCGAATACGACCTCCAGTCCGCCACCCTCTCCTGCTCCGTCGACATGGTCCGCCGCCACGGCCTCCTCCCGACTAGTGCGCTCACCTTCGCCGAGATCTGGGAGCGCATCCTCCCCGGCGACCGCGACCGCGTCCGCCACGCCGCCCGGACCGGAGCCGCCACCGGTCAGTTCTCCGCGGTCTACCGCGTCCAGCCTCCCGGCGAGCCCGTCCGCTGGATGCAGGCCTGGGCTCACCTCCAGCGCACGCCTGCCGGTGCCCCCTCCAAATGGAGCGGCATCGTCCTCGATGCCTCCGCCAGCGCCATCGCCGAGACCGTGCAGCACGAAGCCCGCGAGCAGGTCATCCAGCTTGTCGAGTCCATCGCCGAATCCTTCATCGCCCTCGACCGCGAATTCCGCTTCACCTGGGTCAACCAGCGCGTCTGCGACAAGACCGGCAAATCCCGCGACGAACTCATTGGCCGGAACCTCTGGGACCTCTTCCCCGAAGCCGCCGCCAGCGCCTTCTACGACGGGTACCAGCGCGTCGCCCGCGAGCGCGTCCGCCACTCCTTCCTCGTCCCCTACACGCAGCCTGACGGCTCCCACGCCTGGTTCGAAGCCCACGCCTTCCCCACCGCCGAAGGCATCGCCGCCCTCATCCGCGACATCACCGAACTCAAGACCGCCCGCGAAGCCCTCGAAGCCAGCGAGGAGCGCTTCCGCCGCGCCCAGCAGGCCGCCAATATCGGCGCCTTCGAGTGGAACCTCCTCAGCAACCAGCTCACCTGGGCCGCCAAAGTCCCCACCTTCACCGACGTTCCCGACGCCGACGACTTCAGCGGCTATCTCCGCTACGTCGACGAGGCCGACCGCTCCGCCATCTTCTCCGCCATCGCCCGCATCCTCGCCGGAGGCCAGCACTTCGTCGAAGTCCGCATCCATCCGCCCGACGGCCGCCTGCTCTGGTTCTACTTCCGCGCCGAAGCCGTCTTCGACTCCTCGGGCAAGCCCCTCCGCGTCTACGGCATCGCCATGGACATCACCGACCGCAAGCACGCCGAAGAAGCGCTCCGCAATTCCGAGAAGATCGCCGCCACCGGCAAGCTCGCCGCCACCATCGCCCACGAGATCAACAATCCGCTCGCCGGCGTCACCAACCTGCTTTACCTCGCCACGCAGAACACGCAGCACGGCTCGGCCGCGCATCAATACCTCACCCAGGCCGAACAGGAACTCCAGCGCGTCGCCGCCATCGTCCGCCAGACCCTCGGCTTCTACCGCGGATCCAGCACACCCACCCAGCTCAACCTCTCCGACCTCCTCGGCGAAACCCTCGCCCTCTTCGAGAACCGCCTCGCTGCGCGCAACATTGCGCTTGACCTCGACACCGACCTCGCCTCGTCCATCGCCATCACCGCCATCGAAGGCGAAATCCGCCAGATCCTCACCAACCTCATCGCCAATGCCATGGACGCAGTCGACTCCGGCGGCGCGATCCGCGTCACCCTCCGCCGCGAACCCGGCAGACCGGGTGCCGGCCCGGCCTCCATCCTGAGCGACACCCACGTCCGCCTCGCCATCCACGACAACGGCCACGGCATGTCGCCGGAAGTGCTCGAGCATCTCTTCGAGCCCTTCTTCACCACCAAAGCCGGCGCCGGCACCGGCCTCGGCCTCTGGGTCAGCCGCGAACTCGCCCACAAGAACAACGCCGCCATCGACTGCACCTCTCCCGGCCCCGGACAAGGCTCCACCTTCACCCTCACCCTGCCCCTGTCTTCCTGATCGCAGGTTTTCGCTGTCATCCTGAGCGAAGCGCGTAGCGCGGAGTCGAAGGACCTGCATTTCGCCGGGAGGCATTCAGAACATAGCCTGATCCCCTCAGCGCATCGCCTCAGATGTTCGGCAACAGATCGAAGTACTCCTCATCCTCGTTGCTGCCGCCCTCGCCGTGCCCGACAAGCTTTTCCGACTCGACAAACTCAATGCGCTCGATCCACTTCACCATCTTGTAGCCGAGCTGATTCTCCGCGCGCAGCCGCAGCGGAGCGCCGTAGCGCGCCGGCAGAGGCTTGCCGTTCATCTCCCACGCCAGCATGCACTCCGGCTTCATCGCGTTATAGAGATTCTGCGTGTCGTAGTACAGGCCGCCACCCATCGGCGTCGGGCCAAAGGAATAAAAAACAATCGTGCTCGCGCCCGCTTTCGGACGCACATGCTCGATCACCTTGCGCAGCGGAACGCCCCGCCACTGCGCAATCCCGCTCCAGCCCTGAATGCAGTGGTGCATCGTGATCGTCTCTTCCTCGCCCAGCGCGCGCAGCTGATCGAGCGAAAGCTCGCTGGGATTCTCCACCATGCCGCCAATTTTCAGCCGGTAATCCCTGAAGCCCCCGGCCTCGAGCCGCTTCCAGTCCTCACGCACCGGCAGCTTCCCGTTCGGCCAGAAATACGGCGAGATCTGCTCCCGGGTGTAGCGCTGGCGCGGCGATAGCCGATCGAGCGTGAGCAGTTTGACCGGGTCCGTGATCGTCTTCGCCACGTGCTGCAGGCCGCGAGGAAACCACCAGGAGATGTAATGGGCGGCCACCCACGAGAGAATCACCAGCGCGATGCCGATCAACCCCAGCACCATCCCCGACGGACTCGTGTTGTCGGTTCCCAGCACGATATGGTTCATGTTGCGGCGGAAGCCGGTAATCGCCACCAGCGTGATGTGGGCAGCGATAAAGTAGACAAATCCCAGCATCACGATGAAGTGAATTGATCGCGCTCCCTGGCGGCCGCGAAACATCCGCACATACCGCGGAAACCGGTTCACCAGCGCCGGCGACATCGCTACGCCGGTCAGAATGGCCAGAGGCGCCATGATGAAGATGGTCGAGAAGTACACCAGCTGCTGCAGCGCGTTGTAACCGTAGAACCCGTTCGGTTCCGGCGGCAAATGGAAGTTCGCGTAGTACACGAACGTGTTCCATGCCTCCACGAACACTCCCCACGATGTGGGCACGAGCCGCGCCCATTGATCGCTGGTAAGAAGTCCGCAGACAAAAAACACGCCCGTCAGCACAAACCCGTAGACATTCAGAAAATGCCAGCAGCGGCCGATCCCGATCGTATGGCTGTACCCGGGCGTCGCAATCAGCGGCGAAATGTAGCGGTTGTCATCCTTGGCCGTCCACAGACGGTCTTTCGGCACTCTGAGCGGCGTAAAGCGGATCCATTCGCTGCCCGGCGTGCACCCGTCGTTGAAATAAAGCCGCGGATGATCCATGACGATCGACAGCCCGCTCCGGATCAGCATGAACGTGAAGAACAGATTGAAAAAGTGCGCCCACCGGATCCACGCCGGAAATCCGTGCGGCCCCGTCGTGGCGCCCGCAATGGCCGCGACATTCGGTGCGATGTACGGCAGACCCCAGACCTGCCCCTCAATCCAGGCAAGCGTCAGCGGGATCAGCACCAGGACGGCGAGGATCGCCAGAGCCGAAGGACGTATCCAGATTCTGAATCGGCGGTCCGCAGGATAATAGACGGCGCGCTCGGCGTCGGACATTGGAACCATAAGCAGGCTCGCACTGTTTCTTCGCGCAGCCGCGATTATAGGAGCCGCAAACGCGGCGGCACAATCGCGTCACCTATCCGTATCCCCTACACCCTATCCCCTGCACCCTCGGGATCCGCTATTTACAAACTAGACAACCCCCATGCCGCCGCGTTACGGTAGTTCTCTCCCTCCCGGATACTCGAATGGGCCCGCATTGCAGTCCGCACAAGCCGCTCGTCGCTGCCCTTGCGAGT
>DATEPN010000435.1:0-4927 GCA_035273225.1 Acidobacteriaceae bacterium
GTGCTCATCGTGCCTGCCCAGCTTTCTGCGGATTAATCACAGGAACTTTCCTCGTCGGGGATTGGCCACGCCTTGCCCGGACAGCGTGGAGTGAATGAAAGGGCAACCCCTTATTATTCGTGTTCCCAACAATCAGCGTCAACCTGCGCCCGAGCACCGGAGTAATGCCGGGTCGTGGCGCGGATCAGCGTTATCGAATGCCGCGGTCGCGCCGCGATGTGAGTTTGGGAAGAACAAACTCCTGGATCACCGCGTTCGTCACGCGCCCGGCGGTTCCGATGACTGCACTCCTGACCACCAGCTGGCCGCCGCGCTCGTTCTCGGGATAATAAGCATTCGCAATAGCGCCGGAAGCCAGGTCTCCGCCGATGTTGGAGAAGTTGATCTCCGTGCGCCCGTTGTCACCTCGGGCGACAAATGGGGTGGATAGCGCGTGCAACAGGCGCGATCTCGTTGTGCCCGTTCCCTGGTAAAAATAGCGGGGATCCTGATGCAGCAGAGATGGCAGGATAGCGTTGCCTACCAGCACATTCGTGTAACCGCCCGCGAACGTGGCGCCGAGCCGCTGGCCATAGCCCACAAACCCCTCGCCGTATCCCGGATAACGGGCCGCCTGATAGAAAGTGGCGCCCAATCCGAACCCGGCAAGAGTTACCGGATCCACGAGCGCCCTGGATGCCAGCTGGAATTTGAGCTTCGGCGAAAGCGGCGGCGCGTTGTGCTCATACTCGACGTAGAAGTTGGGGATGACCCCGGCAATCCGCTGCTTCTCCTCGTCGTGAACCTGCTGCACGGCCAGTTGCTCAGGAGTGACAGCTGTGACCGTAACCTGCACGGTTGTGAGGCGCAGCCCGACCCCGGTCAGGATGAAGAACTGACCCGGCTGAAGAACAATGTCGTTCGAGGTCCAGCCGGCAAAGCCCTCGGCTGCAACCGAGATGCGGAAGGGCACTCCGGGCTTCACGCCGCTGAACTGGAACGATCCATTGTCCTGTGCCGTAACGTGTTGAACAGCGCTCCCGGAACGATCCTGCAACATGACAGCGGCGCCCGGAATTTCGCCGCCGTTGGTATCGAGCACTGTTCCGATAATGGTTCCCGCCGCCGGCTCGGGCGCGGAGGTCTGTTGCGCCATGGCTGCGGCTGAAGCCAGAAGACAAAACAAAATCGCAAAGACGCGTCCTGTAGGTCGCAGCATCATCATGGGCTCCTGCTGCAGGCCTGCTGCAGAGACACATGAGAGATGCTCGACGACGCGGCAAGGGCGCAGCTTTATTCACTCTTCGCTCGCCACGCACCGTCGAGGAAATTGAAATATCGAGTGGGAATTTTTTGAAACTCTGAGAGCAACGCGCCGGAAGAAATCAGCGGAGTTTAGAGCTGCATGCCCGATACAGCTCATCCATTGCCTGGCTCCGCCTTACTGATGCAGCCTGCACGTGATGCGCGCGATCTGCAGCTCCTCCTGGCTCTCCATCACTCGAACCTTCGCGCATCGCGCAGGATCGCCGCTCGTCAGGCCCAGAAACTCCAGCCCCTCGCATATTTTGTTCCGCATGGGACCATCGTGCTCGCCGATGCCGCCCGTGAACACCAGCAGATCCAGGCCGCCCAATTCCGCAGCATACGCGCCGATCATCTTCCGCACGGCGTGAGCGAAGACATCGAGTGCAAGTTGGGCTTTTCCGTCTCCCTTACCGGCACATTCCTCGATCAGGCGCATGTCCGACTCGCCACCCGAGAGCGCAGCCAGGCCAGAATCCTTGTTGAGCAGGGATTCAAGCGCATCGGCCGATAGCTGCTCGGTTCGCATCAGGAACAGGACCACGCCGGGATCGAAGTCGCCGCTGCGCGTGGCCATGGGAATACCGCCGACCGGCGTCATGCCCATGCTGGTATCGATGGAAACGCCACCGCGGAGCGCGACCAGACTCGCTCCGGACCCGAGGTGCGCGCCCACGACGCGCTCCGGGATCTCAGGACCAAGGCGCGCCACCATCGACTCGTACGAGAGGCCGTGAAAGCCAAAGCGCTCGACCCCCAGCTCGTATAGCCGGCGAGGCAGCGGAAAGTGGCGGGCACGCTCGGGCATGGTGCGATGAAAGGCCGTGTCGAAACAGGCGTACTGCGGCACTCCCGGCAACAGCTTCTCGGTTTCGCGCAGAAGCTTGAGCGCGGCCGGAATGTGAATCGGGGCAAACTGCGTCGCCGCTTGGAGAGTGTGCAGCAAGTCGGGCGTGATGCGCTGGTGTTCGCGCAGATGAGGGCCGCCATGAACCATGCGATGACCAACAGCGTCAGGCTTGCCTCCTGCGTGCCGTGCGATGAAGTCGAGAACCTCCTTCATCGCCTCGCCCTGGGAATTCAGCTTGTACGCCTCATCGACAAGCTTCTTTCCGCCCGGCTCCCCGATCTGCAAATTGCCGTTGCTGCGACCAATCCCGCTCGCTCCGCCCGCCAGCATAAGCTCCGGATCGCCCTCGCTCGGCCAATAAAGCCCAAACTTCAGCGAAGACGATCCGCTGTTCACGGCCAGAATCAGCCGGCCGCACGGGCTCACAGCGGCCACTTCCAGTTGCGGATCTCCTCCCGGTCGACACCGTGTGTATGCGCGTAATTCAGGCTGTCGGTAATCTGGTCCCGCAGCCACTCCTGCGTGTGCGAGCCCACATCCCGCAACCGTGGCACGCGGTCGATCACGTCAATCGCCACATTGAACCGGCTCACGTTGTTCACAATCGCCAGTTCCAGCGGCGTGTTGATGTTCCCCTGCTCCTTGTACCCGCGCACATGGATATTGTCGTGATTCGTGCGCCGATACGTCAGCCGATGAATCAGCAGCGGATATCCATGGAAGTTGAAGATCACCGGCTTGTCCTTCGTGAACAACGAGTCGAAGTCCCGGTCCGGCAGCCCATGCGGATGCTCCGACTCCGGCTGCAGTCGGAACAGATCCACCACATTCACAAACCGGATCTTCAGGTCAGGGAAGTGCTTCCGCAGAATCGCGGTAGCAGCCAGCGTCTCCATCGTTGCAATATCGCCCGCGCACGCCAGCACGACATCGGGCTCCTTGCCGTCGTCGGTGCTCGCCCAGTCCCAGATGCCGATGCCCTTGGTGCAGTGAAACACCGCCTGCTCCATATTCAGGAACTGCAGATGCGGCTGCTTGTCCGCGACAATCACGTTCACGTAATCCTGGCTGCGCAGGCAGTGGTCCGCCACGCTCAGCAGGCAATTCGCATCCGGCGGCAGATAGATACGCGTCACCTCGGCGCTCTTGTTCGCCACTACGTCCAGAAATCCCGGGTCCTGATGCGAAAAGCCGTTGTGATCCTGCCGCCACACCACCGACGTGATCAGCAGGTTGATCGACGACACCGACGCGCGCCACTTCAGCTCCTTCTTCGACTTCTCCAGCCACTTCGCGTGCTGGTTAAACATCGAGTCGATCACGTGCACGAACGCCTCGTACGTCGAGAAGAAACCGTGGCGGCCCGTCAGCACGTAGCCCTCGAACCACCCCTCCAGCGTGTGTTCGCTCAGCATCTCCATTACGCGGCCCGTCGGAGCAATCTCCGTGCCGTCCGCATCCTCAGGCAGAATCTCCTCCATCCACGTCTTCGGACTCGCTTCATAGATCGCCTGCAGGCGGTTCGATGCTGTCTCATCCGGACCGAAGACGCGGAAGTTCGTCAGATTCTTCCGCATCACGTCGCGCAGAAAATGCGCCAGCACCTCCGCCGAGCCCGCGTATTCCGTCCCCGGCTTCTTCACCTGCACGGCGTAACCGCGAAAGTCGGGCATGAGCAGCGGCTTCCGCAGCTTGCCCCCGTTCGCATGAGGATTGGCCGTCATCCGCCGCTCGCCCTTCGGCGCCAGATCGAGCAGCTCCTGCATCGGTCGCCCGTTCTCGTCAAACAACTCTTCCGGCCTGTAGCTCCGCAGCCACTTCTCCAGCAGCTTCAGGTGCTCCGGCTTCTCCGCGACCTCGAGAATCGGCACCTGGTGCGCGCGCCAGAAACCCTCCACCTTATGCCCGTCCACTTCCTTTGGCCCGGTCCATCCCTTCGGTGTGCGCAGCACGATCATCGGCCACCGCGGACGATCCTGCCGGCCGCCGGTCAGCTTGCCTTCATCGCGCGCTTCCCGCTGAATCGCGCGAATCTCCTCGATGCACCGCTCCAGAGTCGCCGCCATCACCGGATGCAGCGCCTGCGGATCGTCGCCCTCCACGAAGTACGGATTCCACCCATATCCGCCAAACAGCCACTCCAGCTCGCGCCGCGGCATCCGCCCCATAATCGTCGGATTGGCAATCTTGTACCCGTTCAGGTGCAGGACCGGCAGCACGACGCCATCGCGCACGGGATTCAAAAATTTGTTGCTGTGCCACGAGGTCGCCAGCGGCCCAGTCTCCGCCTCGCCATCCCCCACGACGCACGTCACGATCAGATCGGGATTATCAAACGCGGCGCCGAACGCGTGCGACAAGCTGTAGCCCAGCTCGCCGCCTTCGTGGATCGACCCCGGCGTCTCCGGTGTGCAATGGCTGCCAATGCCGCCCGGAAACGAAAATTGCCGGAAGAACTTCTGCAGCCCCTCGATGTCCTGGCTCTTGTCGGGATAAATCTCCGAGTACGTCCCTTCCATCCACGCATTCGACAGCGTTGCGGGCGCGCCATGCCCCGGCCCCGCAATGTAGATCATGTTCAGGTCGTATTTGCGGATGAGCCGGTTCAGGTGCACCCACAGAAACGTCTGTCCCGGGTCCGATCCCCAGTGGCCCAGCAGCCGCTTCTTGATGTGCTCCGGCTTCAGCGTCTCGCGGAGCAGCGGGTTGTCGTAGAGATAGATCATCCCGGCGCAGAGGTAATTGCACGCGCGCCAGTACGCATCGATGTTGCGCAGTTCTTCGGCAGTCAGG
>DATEPN010000436.1:0-4501 GCA_035273225.1 Acidobacteriaceae bacterium
TCCGGGGAAGCTGCGCCCTTTCTGCGCGCGCTCCGGTCCGATTCGACGGTTGCTGCTCACGCTCACGCCGCCGTACTGAACTACCGTCCCGTGCAGCGAGGAAACCTGCCATTCACGGGCACTGTTTCGAAACTGATCGGCAACGCGAACCCGAAGAGCTTGCTGCACCTGATGGCCGACTCGCGCCCGTACGATGGCGTCGGCGAAACCGAACTCGCCCGAGGCGCATGCTGGATGGCAGCCATCGATACCTTCGCACGAGGATGACACCCGCATGACTCTTCTGATTGGCGCTCTCACTCTCGGACTGATTCTTGCGCTGCTGGCCCTTGGCGTGTACGTGAGCTTCCGCATCTTCGATATACCCGACATGACCGCCGAGGGCGCCGTCACGCTGGGCGCATCCCTGGCCGCCATCATGATGGTCAGGGGCTTCAACCCCTTTGTCGCGACAGCGGCCGCCACTCTCGCCGGATCCGCCGCGGGCGCCGTGACCGGGGTGCTCGCCACGAAATGCAGGATTAACCCGCTGCTCAGCGGAATCCTGGTGATGACCGGCCTCTACAGCGTGAATCTCCACGTCATGGGCAAGAGCAATGTTCCGCTGCTCGAGACCACGACGCTGTCCACCTATGCCGAGCATTTCGGAACGCGTGTGTTCGGCGCAACGGAGAACCTGAACGTTGCCGGATGGGCGGTCAGCACGCGAGATGCTTCGACGCTGCTCGCCATTCTTCTGCTCACCAGCGTGATCTGCGTGCTCCTGTATTACTTCTTCCGCACGAGTCTCGGCACCGCGATGCGCGCCACGGGCGATAACCCGCATATGATCCGTGCGCTCGGGGTCAGCGTGGATTCCGCAACGATCTTTGGACTGTCGATGTCGAACGGACTCGTCGGGCTCTGTGGCGCTCTGATCGCGCAGTACCAGGGATTCGCCGATGTGCAAATGGGCGTGGGCATGGTTGTGCTGGGAATTGCCAGCGTGATCATCGGAGAGTCGCTGGTGGGCACGCGAGCCGTCGGGCTGCTGATTACCGGGACGGTGATGGGCTCGGTACTGTTCCGGCTCCTCGTGGCGATTGCGCTGCGCTGGGGGCTGGATCCGAACGACCTGAAGCTCATCACGGCAGCGTTTGTCTTCGCGGCGCTGGTGATGCCTGGATTTGCGCGGCGCATCCGGTTTCGGAGGCCACCCGTGGTCAGAACGGTCGATGCCTATGCTGGAGATTGAGCACATCTCGAAGACGTTTAACCCTGGCACGCAAAACGAGGTGCGCGCGCTGTGCGACGTTTCGTTGACCGTGCCGGCCGGCTCGTTCCTGATCGTGCTGGGCACCAATGGGTCCGGCAAGTCCACCTTGCTGAATGCTGTTGCAGGCACCTTCATTGTGGACTCCGGCACGATCACGCTCGCTGGACATCGAATCACGAACTGGCCGGAGCATCGCCGTGCGCGGCTGATCGGGCGCGTCTTTCAGGACCCGTTTCGCGGCACCGCGCCGACGATGTCCATAGCCGAAAACCTTGTGCTTGCGTCGCAGCGCGGCCGGCGGCGTGGGCTGGGTTTGGCCGTTACACGACGCTCGATGAGCGAGCTGCGCGATCGCATCCGTCCGCTGAACATGGGGCTGGAAGACCGCCTGCACAATCCGATCGGCAGCCTCTCCGGTGGCCAGCGGCAGGCGCTCACGCTGCTGATGGCTTCGTGGCTGAAGCCTGAGTTGCTGCTCCTGGATGAGCACACCGCCGCGCTCGATCCCAAGACTGCGGATCAGGTGATCCGGCTGACGCACGACATTATTGAACGCGACAACCTTACAACTCTGATGGTGACGCATTCGATGCAGCAGGCGGTCCACCTGGGCGAGCGAATTGTGATGATGCACAAGGGCCGGATCCTGCACGACCTGCACGGCAGCGCACGCGCTCGCATTCGTCCTGAAGATCTGCTGCGCCGCTTCGAAGATGTGCGGCGCCGCGAGCAGCTGGATGGGGAAGTCGCTGAGATGCTCGCCGCAACGTATGTTTGACGGGGTCCTGGAGGAATTCCGACATGAACCTTGCACCGATCAGCCGTCGCCGGATGATGATCCAGACCGCAGGCGCTGCACTCGCCTTTGCAGGCTGCCGCCGCTCTTCACGATCTTCGGGCCGCTCTCGTATGGGTCTTCTGTACTTTGCGCCGGAAGCAGGAGCCGAGCTTTGCATGAAGGGGATCTTCGACGGCCTGGGGCAGGAGGGGTTCACAAAGGATCACAACCTCGACGTCATCAGCTCGCATGCTCAGGGGGAAATCTCGTCGATTCCGATGCTCGTGCGGAATTTCATGACCCAGGGTGTCGACCTGATCCTCACCCTCACCACTCCGTGTCTTACCGCCGCCTGCGCCGTCGCGCGCACCACGCATATCGCGTTTACCTATTGCTACGATCCTGTTGCCGCCGGGGCCGGTAAATCCTTCAGCGATCACCTTCCCAACGTCACAGGAGTCGGCTCCTTTCCTCCGGTCGAAGCGACTGTCGACCTGATCCATAAGCTTGTTCCTCATGTGAAGGCGGTTGGGACCGTCTACAACAGCTCCGAAGCCAACTCCGTCAAGGTGATCAGCGTCGCCCGTGAGATCTTCCGCAACCGCGGCATCGCGCTGCAGGAAGTCACCGCGACGAATACCAGCGAAGTCTTTCAGGCCGCACAGGTGGCCTCGTATCGCGGCGTGCAGGCGATGTGGGTTACGGGCGACAACACTGCGCTTCAGAGTTTCGATGCGATTGCGAAAGCGACCACGGCGGCCAAACTGCCGCTCTTCATCAATGATCCGGAGTTCACCAGCCGCGGCGCCGTGGCCTGCGTCGGGCTGGGGTGGTATTCGCCCGGTAAGGCCGGTGGCGTGCTGGCCGCGCGTTTGCTGCGTGGAGAAGACCCGGCCAGGATACCGTTCCAGGAAGTTGCCGAACAGAAGCTGGTCCTCAATGAACAGGCTGCCTCGAGGCTGGGCATTGTGTTCCCGCCGGATGTACAGAAAGCTGCACAGAGCCAGGCGGAATCAGGCGGCCTGATCCTCGCGCCGCGTGCGCAACCATGCTGACGTTGATGCTTTCCTCCGGCGATACCCGGACAAATGAGGTTTCCCATGCAAGTCCAGACCATTACGCGCTTCGAGTCGGACAGCCCCGAATACACAGCGGCTTTCCACACCTTTCTTTCCCACACCGATCAGAAGGAGCAAGCGCGTGCCTGGCTCGATCGGGAGATCACTGCTCTCACGCGGCGCGGCATCGCCATTGACGCCGGAGCCGGAAACGGCAAGCTGACGGCGTGGGTGGCGGAGCGTTTCCAGAGCGTCATCGGTATCGAGCCAAACCGCACGCTCGGAGCGGAGTTCCGCGTCGCGTGTCCGGAGTCGCTGTTGATTCAGGAAAAGATCCTCGACGCGGTTCCCGAGATTGCAGCAGATTTCGTCCTCTGCTCGCACGTTTTTTACTACCTTACGCGCGAAAGCTGGGAGATGAACCTGCTGCGCCTGATGGAGTGGCTGGCGCCTGTGGGAGTGTTGGCGGTCGCCATCCAGAACCCCGAGACGGACTGCATGCGGATGGTCGGCCACTTTGTGCCCGGCGCGCGGTTCGGTCTGCAGGAGTTGTTCACCACTGCAGAATCCGCTCCAGGTGGGACCTGGCGCGTCCGACTCGACACCGTGCCGGCGCGCATCCTCGCCGACGACCTGGAGACGGCATGCCGGATTGCCGAGTTCGTGCTCAATGCCTCGCCCATGATCAACCCGCCTTCCTGGGAGGAGATGGAGGCGTATGTCGCGGCACATTTCGCGCGTCCGGACGGCACGTTCGTGATGTCGTGCGATCAGGACTTTCTGCGCATCGAACGGACCCAGCTGCCAAGCGAATGATAGCCACGGCCGGCGACCTCGTGCGCGGCTAGCGGGCGCCTGCATATCTGCAGGTAGTCTCGGAGGACGACGGACTGGCAGCTTGCCGAGATTTTACTGACTGGTGCACCGGTACAGCGCGCAAGCACCTCGGGCGGAGCACTGCTCCATCCGGGTGGCCGTCGGGGCGACTGCCGCACACGGCGCGGCCGCGTGGCTGCGGAGACCAATGTCGGAGGGCGCGGTGGTCGGATGGCCTGCCGGCAGTTTGTGCCTGGAGATTATTATTTGTGCCTGGAGATTGTTACATATTAGTAAACAGCCGCTTTGAGGGGCGGGGAGGGGCTGGAAGGCAGCCCACCACCGCATCTGCCTGTTACAAAATCCTCGAAAAACCGCCTTCGTCAACCCCAAAGATGAACGAAAGGTGTGCGTTTTGACCTGCAGCTGCCTCTATTTAGATGAGGTTGATTCAAGCTCTTTGTGCTGGGCAATCAAGAACCGCAGGCAAAGTGAGAGAACTGCTGGTGCCGAAGAAGGGACTCGAACCCCCACACCCTTGCGGGTACATGGACCTGAACCATGCGCGTCTGCCAATTCCGCCACTTCGGCACG
>DATEPN010000437.1:0-12747 GCA_035273225.1 Acidobacteriaceae bacterium
ACACCGGCGGTCCTGTGCTCCTTGAGCTTGGCCAGCGAGACGAAGACATCGGTATCGCGGTACGAGTGGTTCAGGTCGTAGCCCGCGTACATCAGGCCTCCGCCTGGCACCATGAACCGCGCATAGCTCTTGCCGCTGCCGAGGAAGTTGGTGTTCTCGAATTCCACTCGCGTGGCTGCTGCGGCAAAATCCTTCGGCTGCCAGCCGGCAGCGATCATGAAGTCTTCCAGCGGCTTTGCCCCGATAGGTGCGCTTTCGAGCAAGCGAATGCGTGTCGCCCCCGCTTTGCCCAGCAAAGCCACCAGGGAGCCGATCACCTGGGGATGGACCCAGTGCGTCATCTGATTGGGCATGGAGTTCAGCTTGTCAGCCGGCGGTCCCGTCATATTCAGCTTGATCGCCACCGTCTTCCCACGCACGAGCCTCTCCAGCCCGCCCAACTGATCGAACATGACAGCGAGGCTGTCGCCGACCCGCCGGTCGTACTCAGGGCAAAGGCCGATCGCCACCCGGCTTGCAGGCGCCTGCATGGATGAACCAAAGAGGGGTCGTGCCGCTGCTGCACCGGCAACCATGCTCATGGCGCCCAGAAACTCTCGACGGGAACAATTCGGTTTCATCGCTCTTCAACCCTCCCAGCACTCCTGAGTAGTATGAGCCTGAATCCCGGCAATGCACGCTGATTTTGTAAGCAAGTCTCTTTTGAGCAGGAACGAAGACCTGCTCGCGGGGTGGTGATTTGGATTTGTTTTGGCGGGACTTCATTGGGAAGACGCACAGGAGTGGCTTCTCCTGGGTTATCCATCCACGCGCGGCCATCCCGCGAATATCCATCTACTGCATGATGACCGCCGCCCGGCCGTTCTGGTTTCAAGCGCTCGCGAGCCTGCTAGGAGCAGGCAGAGCTGTGCCGGCGGCACACATAAATTTCTTGACAATCGTAAATCGGTTTTGTACCCTTCGCCACGCTTCACTGCTTCGGGTTGAAATTTATTTGCCAATGATTCTGACCCGGTATAGCGATCGTGGAGATTCTGTGCACAGACGCGCAAACTTGCGGCCGGAAGCTGCTACACGGCAGCTTTGGAAAGAGCCGTACGAATCCGATCGCGATAAAGCCTTCACCTAAGAAATGCCGCACTTCACAAGCAGGCGATAGCTGCTGTCGCAACCTGGAGGTCAAAAGAAGATCATGAAACATCATCGCTGTGACGCGATCGAAGGCCGGTGCCTTGCGCCATATCCCATTTCGAATTGCCAGACCGCAAAGAAATCGTCCTCTGCCCCAGGTGCTGCTCTGGAGAGTGTCATCCCCCCTGCTTTCGCCTGCTGCATTTTCACACTAATTTGCGTTCTTCTTTTGCCAGCCAGCGCATGGGCGCAGGGATCCACAGGAACCATTTCCGGGCATGTGACTGACGCCACGGGGGCAGCGATCCCCGGCGCGACTATCGCGCTGAGAAACACGGCGACAAGCGGCATACGCACCACTATCTCAACCAGCTCAGGCGACTACACCTTTGCCTCGGTGCCGATAGGTAACTATGAGCTTAAGGTCGAGCACCAGGGTTTTAAGACTGCCAGCAGCCTGAACCTCCAGCTGCAAGTGGCGCAATCGATGACGCAGAATTTCAAGCTCCAGGTCGGTGGTGTCGAGCAAACGGTTACGGTTACGACGTCAGCCGACCTTCTCGAGGCGCAAAACACCAGCCTCGGCACCACAATTCCCGATCAGACGATCACTCAGATGCCGGTGAATAACAGAAACTACCTGAACCTGGTGGCGGTCTCGGGTAACGCGAACGTGATTTCACCCACCCAGGGCCAGGCTGGTGCTCGGGAGGGGGGCGCCCGAGCCAACGAGACGATCTCGGTCGGGGGGTCGCGGATCATGTTCAACCATTACACGCTGGACGGGATCAATAACACCGACGTGGACTTCAACAGCTATGTGGTACAGCCCAGCATCGACGCCATTCAGGAAATGAAGGTGCAGACCGGCGTCTATCCCGCCGAATACGGCTACAACGCGAGCCAGGTGAACGTGGTCAGCAAGAGCGGCACTAACCAGTACCACGGCACTCTGTTCTATTTTCTTCGCAACAATTACGCGGATGCTCGCGGGTATTACTACTTCCCCGGGACTCCTCCGTCTGTGCTCCCGTACAAATATAACGACTACGGATTCGTCCTCGGTGGACCGCTTTCGATTCCCAAGCTCTTTAACGGCAAGAACCGCTTCTTCTTCATGGTTAACGACGAATGGTATTCGCAAGTCCAGTACTTCAGTTCCGGTTTAACCCTCCCGACCCAGGCGGAGTTGAGCGGCGACTTCAGCAACTACACCGGAAAGGGCCGTACGGTCGTTCCCATCTATGATCCCGTCTCCGGGAACCCCGACGGGACGGGCAGAACGCAGTTTCCGGGCAATGTGATTCCCGCGAGCCGCATAGATCCTGTCTCACAAAAGTTTCTCCAGCTGTACTATGCCGCGGCCCAGACCAATGCAACCTCGAACAATTACACATTCCTCACCCAACAACGGGACACTCACGATGGGTTTAACGTACGTGCCGACTACAACCAGTCGACGAAATCGCAGTGGGCATTCCGCTTCAGCAATGGGCTTGAAACAAACCCCACTGCGGGATTCAGGACGGCGGGCGGAACAGTCGGCAGCAAGATCATCACCCAGTACTACCAGTACATGGGGTCCCACACATGGACCATATCTCCCACGCTGGTCAACGTGGCGACGTTTGGCTGGACCAACTTCTACAATTCTCTCGGTTTGTACTCGCAAGGCACGGATGACGACGTTTCGAAGCTGGGGATTCCCAATCTTCAGTCTGGACCCTCCACAACCTGGGGTATTCCCAGCGTAGGCTTTACCGGGGATATTTTCAGCGGACTGGGCGACAGCTCCGACGGTCCTTATGTGACTTCTGATCCTGATATCTCGATCAACGACAACATCAACTGGGTCCACGGCAAGCATTTTATCGACTTGGGCTTTCAATACGAGCGGCAGACGTTTAAAGAGCTGGGCAACCAGTTCTCGCGGGGTAACTTCGTCTTCCAGCGAGATGCAACCGCACAGGTCACCTCTCCTGGAGTCCTGGCCGCAGGAACCGGCTCCGCGTTCGCCTCATTCCTGCTGGGGGATCTCTACTCATCGACGTATGCGGTACAGATCGCGCAAGCCAACTACAAGCGCAACGTTGAGGCCGCTTACATCGACGACAACATCAAGTTCACGCCTAAGCTTTCGTTCCAGCTCGGCCTGCGCTACGAGCTGACTCCGCCGTGGTACGACACCCTCGGCACGGAATTCATTGTGGATATGCAGACCAATCACTCGCCTGTAAGCCCTGTCGCTTCCGGCCCGGAGCCTCAGCAAAACTGGCCGTTCTTTATGCGCCAGGGCAACTGCAATGATCCGTATCAGGGGATTAACGTCCGTTGGGTGACTGCGCCTCCCAAAGGGCAAACCGCCACGACGTCCAACACCTCACCGGTGTCTCCAGGGCCGCAGTGCGCCAACGGAAATTTCCCAAATTCGCTGATGCAAACCGACTACACCGACTTTGCTCCTCGCATCGGCTTTTCGCTCCAGGCGACTCCCACCATGATTATCCGGTCAGGCTTTGGAATATATTTCGAGCATGACATCGCCAACGCCCGCTTCGACATGGCTCGCAATCTGGCGGGTCGTGTAACGAATGTCTCCGGCGGTGGGGCGGCAGGAGTGGTCAGTATCGGTTGGTCTAATGCGGTGGGTGGTGCCGGCACCGCGCTCATCACACCTCCCTACTCCTTCTCCATGTCGTACGATCACAAAACCTCATCCAGCCAGGTATGGCTCCTCGACGTACAGAAGCAGCTCGGCACCAATTGGCAGTTGGAGGCCGGATACATGGGCACGAAGAGCAGTCACCTCTTTGGGTTCCGCAATGCCAATTATTCGGTTCCGTATGGTTTGCTGGGGCCGGCCGGGTACTATCCGGCAGGGACTACCACTGGCACGTGCACTGCCTCCGATGTGGCCCTGTGCGGCGGCCCGAAATCCATCCTGGATCGCACGCCTTATCCCAACTACGGGGTGATTCAGCTCGTCCACGATATCGGTATCGGCAATTACCAGGCCTTTACCTTCCAGGTAAACAAGCGGTTCAGCAACGGCTTCAACCTCATCAGCTCCTACACCTATTCGAAATCGCTCGACGACACCAGCGGTATCCGCACGCAGTCATCGCAGCTATTCCCGCAGAGCGATCTCTGCATCACCTGCGAGTGGGGGCCGTCGGACTTCGATGTAAAGCACCGCGTGGTTGCCTCGTTCATCTATGACCTGCCCTTCGGCTCGGGCAGGATGTGGGCCCCATCGTCGAAGATCGTGAACGCGGTGATCGGTGGCTGGGAGTTCTCCACCATCGGCACCCTTCAGACCGGCCGCCCCTTCAACATGAGGTACGTCGACAACAATGCCAACACCAATACCATTGCCGGCGGGACATTTGCGACGCGTCCGAATTACGTGTCGGGTCAGAGGTTTTTTATGTCCCACCCGACCGTTGGGGATCGCGGACAATGGGTAAATCCAGAAGCGTGGCAAGAACCGGCGGGAGGGCTACTCGGAAATACGAGCCGCAATATGCTCTACGGCCCGGGCGTAGAGAACTTCGATATGTCCATTGACAAAAATTTCACCATGCCCTACAAGGAACACCATCAGTTACAAATCCGCCTGGACGCGTTCAACGCCCTCAACCACACCGATTTCGGAACTCCGAACACCGATTGGAAATCCTCGTCAGGCGGCAAGATCACCAGCTCCGCACTGCCGGCCCGCGAATTGCAATTGGGCGCAAGGTATACCTTTTAGCGTTGTCACAGAGTTTCGTCCACACGCTCGATTCTCGTCTGGGCTCCGTTTGGCCGGTCTTTTGAGCCAAGCGGAGCCCAGTGGCTGCCTGGACAACTCAGGGGGACGCCTTCAACCAGCAGTTATCCAATCCGAAAAGTTGCTGGTCCTATGGGTGTTCCTGCTGAGCCCTGCTGCATTTCTTGATCGCACCAAGATCTCCATTGCGGGAGGGTTTATCCACGATGAACTCGCATGCCTCGTGGACGTCGTGTTTCAGGTCGCTCGTGCCTGGCTGTCATACCGCTTAGGTCCCGCAGGTGACCTGCCGAGGACGCTGCAGCCGGCAGGAGCGCCAGGTCATGGTGCAGTCGCCCGCAACCGGACATCTCAAAGCACCCAGCCTAACCAGGCGAAATGTTCCACATGCCGGTGACTCGGCAGTTTTGCTCTGAACGAAGAGCGGCTGGTTGTCGCAGGTCCTCTCCTGTCAATCGGCCGCCCGGCCAGAGCCGGTTCAGGCGCGGCCGGGGCCGCTGGAGACGATCGACTTTGCCCGCTGCAACAGTGGCCGGCACGATGCTCCGGAGCCCTGGATCGACGTGGCTGATGCTCCGATTGATACGCCGCTGAAACGCCACTGTCTTCCTGTGCACTATGGCTGCAGACGGTTTCTTTGCCACCTGGCGTTTTCTCTGGAAAGGTAGCCCATGAAAGCGGCTTCCATAGCGGCACGGTCTCCCCGCGATGCGCCCATGCGCTGGATTCATTGCTTTTGCTGCTTCTGCCTGGTTCTCTCGGCTCCCTGGTCCATTTGGGTCATAAGCGGCTGGTTCGGTTTGTTGCTCCATTTCCAGGTCGCGTCGGGCGGCGCGTGGCTGCTCGAGAGAGTCCTTCACCGCCCCCGGCTATTCAGGAACAATCAATGATCTCTGCCGGCCGCAGCATATCGCTTCGCCCGCGGATTTCTTCCGCGCGAAAGTGTCTGCGCCGGCGATCCATCGCGCACAATCCGCATACGGCGCGCACGAGCGCGATGCTATACTTGCGACCTCTTTCACGGACGGGGAGCCGCTTGCAATTTCAGACGTTCGATGCCAAATACATCGAAGCGCTTTGCGCCGGGAACCGCCGTGTCCAGGAACACTTCGTCGGCTATTTCACCGAGTTGATTCACCTGAAGGTCCGCTCCCGTCTGACGTCGCGGCAAGCCCAGGAGGATGTGCTCCAGGAGACCTTCACCCGCGTTTTAATGGTCCTCCGCAAAGAGAATGGCCTGCGTCAGCCCGAACGGCTCGGTGCGTTCGTCAACACGGTCTGCAACCATGTGCTCCTGGAGCATTACCGCTCGTCCAGCCGCCAGCAGTCGCTGGATGGCGATGATCAGCCGGAGCTCCCATCGGCGGCCGCCGGCGTTGACGAGGTCGTGGCCGGGAGGCAGCTACAAGACAAAGTGAGTGAAATCCTCAGCAGCCTGTCCGCACGCGATCGCGCGCTGCTCAAGGCGGTCTTTCTTGAGGAGAGGGATCGAGAGGAAGTGTGCCGCGAGATGGACGTCGATGGAGAATACCTGCGGGTTCTTCTGTTCCGCGCGAAGCAAAGCTTCAGAAGCGAATATTTGAAACGGATGGGCGGCGGGACAAAACCCGACAGAGTGAGTGCGGGAAAATCACTACGTTACTCCGAGCGGCACAGGAGGCCAGCCGATGAATCATAGCGAGGCAGTCCGTGCGATGGCAACGGAACGCTATCTCCTGGGCGATTTGTCCGCTGAAATGCGAGAAGCTTTTGAGGAGCACTTCTTCGAGTGCCAGGAGTGCGCACTCGACCTGCGTGCGAGCGCCGCTCTCATCGATGAAGCAAAGTATCAGCTGGCCACTCCAACTCGCGCTTCGGCACCTGTGCATCTGCAAACAAAGCCTGTGCGGCATAATTGGTTCTCCCGGTGGAAGCCTGGATTCGGCATAGCTGCATTTGCAGCCCTCCTGCTCATCGTCGGATATCAGAACATCGCCACCATTCCGTCACTCCGCTCTGCTGCTCTTCAGCCCCGACTTGCACCCTGGGCCACGCTGCACGTTGGAACCAGAGGCGGTGCGCCTCTGCCGGTTACGGGTAGCCACAAATCCGGGGCTGTCCTGCTGGTCGACATTCCCGACACGACGGCATACTCCTCCTTTGTCTTCTCCCTCCAGGATCCGCAGGGAAAGCAGTTCTGGACAGAGACCATCCCAGCGTCCGCAACGGAGAACGGCCAGCAAACGCTCTCGCTGCTCATTCCAGGAATGCGTTTGCAGCCAGGGTTGTATACGCTTACCATTTCGGCAAACGCCGCACAGGGCAGATGGACTCCACTGGAACGGCGCGTTCTGGATGTTCGGTTTAACGAGTAGCAGGATCTTTCCAGGAAAGTGAGCCACGATCCATGCCCGAAACCTACCCCTTCTACCACGCGGAAGCTTCAGCTCTGGAAGGACGGCTGAATCGGCCCGTCACCGAGATCATTTATCCTCAAGCTCCGCTCTCTCTGCCTCGGGAAGGAGGGTACCGCTCCGCACGCGTCGACGAATTTCGCGTGCAGGAAGTGCTGTCGTTCAGCTGTGCCTATACGCAGGTCGCTGGAACCCCGAGCCTCAAAGCCGATCATGGCCAAACCACGCTTGCCACTGCGGTACTCGAGAATTTCAACGTCCTCGATGTTGTCACGGCTGATCGCATCGTTGCGCAGATCGGCACGGATTATCAGAAACAAAGCTATATTCCCTCAGTAACCTTCCTCGGCACGCGCTTCGAGAATCTACGGATTGCCGGCCATCCGGTGCACCTGGAACTGGACATCAATGTTCTCGGCGAAAATGCCCGGAACGCACGCTGGACGGAAAACCGCGGCCTTCGCGACCGCAGCGCCGGCCAGCGCCAGACGATCGAGTCGCAAAACGGTGTTCTCCCCGAATATCTTGAGAGCTACAATCGACTTCCATCGAAGGAAGGGACGCTGGGGTCGCTTGGATGCTCACTCGTGAGCCATACGGAAGGTTCATTTCCCGGGCACTGCTTCGGCCACGTGATCGACGTTCCGCATTTCGGCAGAATTTATCTCGCAGTCCTGCGCATCCGGGAATCGGATCTCGACCAGGAGAGCCGGCTGCCTCTGCAGACGGAGATCAGCCTCACGATGATCAGGATTCAGATGGGCTGCTACGGCGATGGATCGGTCTCGGGGGGCAATACGATCGTCAACGGGGGAACCAAAGGCGGCGGCTAGCCTGGGCTGTCGTCTCCTTGTACCTGGTCTTCTTTTCTATCGGAGATCGTGCTCTTACTCCCGAGGAGCAATTCCGGCGAACAACACTGCTGTTTGAACAGGGAGAACTCGCCGAAAGCCAGGCGGCCGCTGCGGACCTGGCGGCACGCTATCGCAACATAGACCGCGAGTGGTCTGCACGATTCAGATTGCTCGAAGCGGAATCCGCGTCCTGGCGCGGGAGGAGGCAAGAGGAAAGACAGATCCTGCTGCCTGATTTCCCCGCCTCCATTGGCGAGGATGCGCGCATCCGGCGGCTGTCTCTTCTCGCGGCGTCCGATGTCTATCTTCATCGCTACGATGAAGCCCGTCAGTATCTCGCTGCCAGCGATGAGCTCTGTGCGACCGGCGAACGTGCCGTGTGTAGTCATGTTCTCGACGCCCATGCGACGCTTGCTCTCGAGCAGGGAAACACCGACGAGGCGTTTCGTTTCTATGTGCGGGACCTCGCTGCCGCGCGCCGATTCGGTGAGTTATTCGATGAGGCAACCGCGCTCAACAATCTCGCCGCAGTCCGTCTGCAGCAGGAACGCTATGATGAGGCGATCGACTGGCTGAATGCCTCGAATCGTATCGCTTCCTCCCTCGGCGCTCAAGACATCCTCCTCTATAACATGGGCAATCTGGGCTGGGCTTACTACAGTCTGGGCGATCATGAGCGGGCCTTCGCCCTCTTTCAGGACGCGGAGCATCGAGCGGCCGCTCTGGGCGATACTCAGGGAACCATCCTCTGGCTCACCACCACCGGCTATGTTCTGCAGGATTCCCGCGAATGGGCGCGAGCCAGGGAATCGTATCGGCACGCGCTCCAGTTAGCCAGGCAAATCAACAGCAGCGAAGACATCATCAACTCCCTCGAAAGCCTCGCTCATATCTCGCTCGAGCTTGGCCAGCTCGACGCGGCCGATGCGTATCTCCACCAGCTCGATCCGCTCCTTACCGCCAACGCCAATCGTCTCGATGTTCTCGACGTCACGCTCGCGCGCGGCCGCATTGCCGCCGCGCGCCATCAGGATCAGCAGGCTGAAGCGCTCTTTCGTCAGGTTGAAGCCGATCCGGCGAGCCAGATCACGATGCGCCTCGGCGCCGAGCATCAGCTGGCCCGCCTCTTTGAATCCGATGGCCACACCGACGAGGCGCTGAAGATGTACGCCGCTGCACTGGCTACTTTTGAATCCGCGCGCGACCAGATCAAAAGCGAAGACTCGAAGCTTCCGTACTTCGCCAATGCCACACCCATCTACGACGACTACATCCGCCTCCTGATCTCGCACGGGAAAGTTGACGAGGCTCTCGCCGCCGCAGATCAAAGCCGCGCCCGCACTCTCGAGCAGGGCCTCGGCCTCAATCCCGCTCGTCCCGCTCTTCACGATGTCGCGTTTCATCCAGGCGCGATCGCCGCTCGTGCCGGTGCAACTCTCTTGTTTTACTGGCTGGGCGAACGACAATCCTGGCTGTGGACCGTTACGCCGGGGAAGACAACTGTCTACCAGCTGCCTCCAAAAGCAGCTATCGCGCGGCAGGTCGCAAGCTATCGCCAGGCGCTGCAGGGCCCCGATGACCCCGTCGCCTCCGTCAATCAGGACGGCGTAGCTCTGTACCGCACTCTGATTGCTCCCGCCAGGGCTTCGCTGCCGCCAGGGGAAAATGTCGACATTGTATGTGACGGAGTGCTGAGCGAGGTCAATTTCGAGACCCTCATCGTGCCGCAGCCTTCGCCTCATTACTGGATTGATGACGCGAATATCGTCTCGGCCCCATCGCTTCTGCTACTGGCTTCTTCCCCTCTTATAAAAAAAGGGGAGAGGCACAATCTTCTTCTGATCGGAAACGCCATTTCTCCTGGTCTGGATTATCCCCAGCTGCCAAATGCTGAACTCGAAATGCGGCAGATCCGCAGACATTTCTCACCTCACGACGAAGCCATATTCGAAGGCCGCAGCGCAACTCCCGCTTCATATCTCCACTCCGCCCCGCAGCAATTCGCGTATATCGACTTTGTCGCTCATGGCGTTGCCAGCCAAACGGACCCGCTGGATTCGGCCATCATCCTCTCCCGTATGCCTGGAACCGAGGACTCCTTCCGGCTCAATGCGCGCGACATCATGCAGCACCGGATCGATGCACGACTAGTGACGATTTCCGCCTGTTACGGCGGCGGCACGCGCGCCTATGCAGGCGAAGGGCTGGTGGGGCTCTCCTGGGCATTCCTGTACGCGGGGGCGCACAACGTCATCGGCACGCTCTGGGAGGTCAGCGACGCATCTACTCCGTTGCTGATGGATGCCGTCTACGGAGATATTGAGCAGGGCCTCGCGCCGAGAATCGCTCTGCGCCGCGCGAAACTCAGGCTTCTGCAGGGCCCCTTTCGACGACCATTTTTCTGGGCACCTTTCGAGCTTTTTGCCGGCACCTAGAGAGCCATTCACGCCGCGACTACGCGAGTCGGAAATTATCTTTGCCGGTTAAGAAACGAAATGTGTACTTTCGTCACTACCTTCAAGAAGGGTGGCTCCGTTCACGAGGCAGAGCTTCCCGGAGGTGCAGAGGTACCATGCATTCCCTGTTCCCCCTTCCACCAGCCCAACAGTTCATTCTGGATTGCGTTGACCTCGCATCCAGTCTCGATAGTCTCGACCCGCGAGACTACCGCGTCTACCTGATTGCTGCCGTTCTCAGCAGCCAGACTCAATATCATTCACTCCTGCTGCGGCGGCAAGACCTGTCGCCCTCCAGTGTCGAGGAGGCGTGGATCGACTTCATGCTGGACGGCCTGCTCGCGCGATTGAGAAGCCTCAAGAGCCGAATTGGAATCGGTACACCGGCCCAGTACATTTCACACGCGATCACAGATCGAAAAGCAGGCTAGCGACGTCCGATTTCAACACAGATGCTGATTCGCACCCCGATGTGACCCGGATCGCGAACGCGGATCCCCGCTCATTGCGTGAGTCTCTGAACAAAGCATCCAAAATCTGCGAAGCGGTGGTATCCGATGGCACGTGCCGACGACAAACCAGGCAACTTCGATGCGATCAGGGCGCGGGCAACCCAGATGCGCATCGACTCGCTTCAGGCGAGGCTGAACTCGGTCAGCCTGCTCTGCGAGATTGCAGGAAACGCCAATGCGAGCATTGCGGCTGAGGCGCTCACACGCGCGCGAACTGCTTTTGACCAGATTCGGCAGGAAGTGAATGGATCCCCGGCTGTTTCAAACCAGGGTCCAGGCGAGTTGATGCGACGAACCGCGGAGGTTGAGACGCAGTTGGCGCGAGCCACCCAACGGCTTTGCATCACCAGGGATAAGGAGCAGGAGGAAGATGACAGGAATCACAGGGGCGAAGAACTTGCTTCGTGACGGCACGATAAAGGCTTCGGGTAGCGGGTCACGCTGCCGTTAGGCTGATGCTTTACGGCTGATACTGCTGCGCAGGTACTCACTAAACGGCCTGAGCTCGTAGACCGAAGGACGGATGCCGGCTGGCTGCGGAAGCAGTACGCAGCCAGCGAGCGCCGGGTATGCGGGCTGATGTCGATGGCGGTGTCGAGCTACCGTTACAGCTCGCAGCGATCGGATGAGTCGCTGCGGGAGAAGCTGGTGCGGCTGGCGCGGGAGAAACCGCGCTATGGCTACATGAGATTGCAGGTGCTGGTGGAACGAGAGGGCGAGCGCGTGAACCACAAGCGGCTGTGGCGGGTGTGTCGCGAGGCGGGTCTGTGCCTGAAGCGGAAGAAGCGCCGGCACTGCGTGCGCGTGGGATCGCCGCGGCCCGCTGAGCAGGGCCAACCAGGAGTGGGCACTCGACTTCGCTCACGACGTGATTGCTGCCGGAAGGAACATCCGCGTGCTGAGCGTGGTCGATGCCTTCACGCGGGAGTGTCTGGCACTGGAAATGGACACAGGGTTCGCCAGCCGGCGGGTGACGTGGGTGTTGGATGAGATCGTTGCCCGGCGCGGGCGGCCGCAGGCGATTCGGTGCGACAACGGCCCGGAGTTTACGAGTCGTCAACTTCTGGCGTGAGCGCTGGAGTGCAAGATCGAGCTGCGCCACATCCAGCCGGGCAAGCCGACGCAGAGCGCGCATGTGGAGAGCTTCCACGGTCGCCTGCGCGAGGAGTGCCTGCGGGTCAGGTGGTTCACCAACCTGTTCGACGCACGCCAGGGAAGGCTGCCAGCTGGCAGACGGAATACAACGCGCCCCGAACTCCAGCCGAGTTTGCACGCGTTGGCCATAACCCAGAGCTATGGAAAACGTGGGCTCCGCCCACTTGGAAAACGGCTCCCGCGTTTCCCACTTTCCCACAGCTCCGGCGGGGGATAGATTTACAGCAATTACCTGTAGGGACTTAGGGGAGCAGGTCAGAAGGGCCGCACATCTGCGGATTAATCCGAAGCGCTCGCTTCTTCGGCGCCGCCAGCAGATAGCTACCGCGCACCAGCTCCCTGACCTCGGCCCAATCCACAGTGCGCAAGTCGAGGCGGAGGCCCACCCAGCCGCGGGGGCCGACATAAGCCGGCAAGTAAAACTTGCGCGGGTTCGATTCGATGAGGCGCTGATTATCGCCCGGCAGCGCTCTG
>DATEPN010000438.1:0-2443 GCA_035273225.1 Acidobacteriaceae bacterium
CTCCGCCGAGCCCCGACGGAGTGCGTCCGGGCCGGGTCTACCTTCACCTCCTCGGCAAGACGCAGGATCCGGCGCTGCTCCCCGACCTGATGTGCCACGAAGGCATTCCAGGCCACGTGATGGCGGGCGACATCCAGGTCCGCCAGAAGGGCACGCCGCAGTTCCGCAAGGCCGGCGGCTATGTCGCGTTCAACGAGGGCTGGGCGCTTTATGCCGAGCAATTGTGCAAGGAGATGGGCGCCTATCCCGACATCGCGGCGGATTTCATGCACCTGGACCAGGAGCATTTCCGCGCCGCGCGGCTCGTGGTCGACACCGGGATCCACGCCATGGGTTGGACCGAGGACCAGGCCGTCGATTACATGGAGAAGGTCGGCCGCCTCCCGCCCGACCAGGCGCGCTCCGAAGTCCGCCGCTACATCACGCTTCCCGGCCAGGCCACCGGCTACAAGATCGGCATGCTCAAGATCATGGAGCTGCGCCACAAGGCGGAGGCCGCGCTGGGCCCGAAGTTCGACGTCAAGGCGTTCGACGACCTCATCATCAGCGACGGCTCCCAGCCGCTCCCGGTGCTCGAACGGCGGGTGGACGCATGGATCGCATCGCGGAGGTGAGGGCAGTCAGCGATCGGCTAGGATGGTGCATGGTTCCGGTGCAGGTACGCGGAATTGAAGTCGCCGACGTTTGCAAGTTTTTCCCAATCGGTGATCGTCACTGATCGCCGCGTGCGGTCGATCAGGTCCTCGTCGTCGAGGCGACTAAGCGTCCGGTTGACGTGGACAGCGGTCAATCCCGTTGCGTCCGCCAATTGCTCCTGGGTCATGGGCAATACGTAGCCCGACCTGCCGCCGAGCCCGGCATCTTCGAGCCTGAGCGCGAACTCGCAAAGCAAATGGGCAATACGAGACCGAGCGTCGCGCCTTCCAACGTTGAATATCCATTCGCGGAAGATCGAGCCATCGACGAGAGTCTCGTGCCACATGGCCATACCGACCAACGGATGGTCGGTGGCCACTTTCCGAATGGCCGCGACGGGAATGAGCGCGACGTTGCCATCGCTGAGCATCTGCACGTTATGATCAGCGTGGCCGAGCAGCGAATTATGGAGGTCAACCAGGTCGCCGGGGACGTGAATTGACATGATTTGCCTGCGCCCATCGGGGGCTTCCTTGTGGCGCATGGCAAGACCCGACAACAGGAAACAGGATCGCTGGGGCTCGTCGCCCTGGCGAACCACGTAATGGCCAGCCTCCATCGCTCGCTCGATGAAGGGTAAGGCGAGAAGGGCTTCGCGATCATCTTTGTTCAGCAGCTTCCAACGCTGCAGACGGACCACGAGCGGTTCAAGGATGTGAGGTTTAAAGGACATTGGGCTCCCAAGGCGGGAGCTCTCCAATGTCTCTCGGCCACCAGCTTGCCTTGTAGCGCCTGGTGATGAGACAACCTTATACCGTTTAGGGGCGAACTGCTAATTTAAATGGCGATATGAAACCAACATAAGTTGGCTTCGTTGGTACTGATCGCTGAACGGGATTCGGGCTTCAGCGGCTGAGAGCGACACCAGGCTCCCGCCCCCATGCGGAGACGGTCGTTGCATGCGCTCATCATCGAAAGCGACACCTGGGTAGTCCTCGCGATCGAAGATGCCTTGACGGACATGGGCTACACATCGTTCGATTGCGCAACATCGGCGACGGACGCGGAGCGACTGGCCCGAGACCATTGTCCCGACCTCATCACCTCCGCAATTCATATCGGTCAGGAGTGCGGCTTCGCAGCGGTGCGCAGTGCTCGCGCTCGTCGCTGCATCCCCTTTGTCTTCGTGACAGCCACAAGCTGGGAAGCGAGCGTGCAAGACAGGCGGATTACGGTTGTGCAGAAGCCGTTCAGTGCCCAAGCATTGATGCGGGCTGTGCGAGCCGCCGTCTCGTCGCCAATGCCAGCGTCGTGGTGAAAGGCCGGCTTTCCACCCATTGCGGACGCTAGCGGCGAAGGCGCGGCCTTGCGGCTGGCGCCGTTCACCGTTGAGTTTGCTCACTAGTCTAACGCGGCAGTGCCGCAGCAGGGAATGGCGCTAGACCGTGTCGTCGTTCCTCGGCTCGGGTAGGGGGCTCGCACCTTTGCGTCGATCCCCTGCGCGGCTTGGCCGTCGCCATCGGTCACCATCCGCTCGATCGTGTTCAAGCGTGCCTCGACGCGTTCTATCAGCGCGCCATATTGCGCGGACCGCTCGGCCGTCTGCTCGGCGATGAGCCGGCCCATTTCCTCCTTGTGCCGAATCCACCGCCGGAACCCGGCCCAGATCATCACCAGGAGCGCGATTGCGAAGGCCGCCTCTATCAGCAGGGCTTCCTGATAGGCGAAGACGTCGACGATGCCGTGTCCCACATCCATCTCCTCACCTGCACTCGCAATATAGCACGGGTGCGGGCGTCTTGCGCGA
>DATEPN010000439.1:0-5681 GCA_035273225.1 Acidobacteriaceae bacterium
CATGCGACACCGCATCGTGCAGTGCCAGTTCCAGTCCTTTCCGCCTCTGCTGCGGCGTCGGCGGAGGCACCTGGATCAACTCCCGCGCCGTTTCCCGAATGATCCCCGTCGGCTCGCCCTGCGCGTCATGGTCAATCTCCCCGCCCTGCGGAGCCTTCGTCTCCCGCGTGATCCCTGCCGCCCGCAGGGCCGCCGAGTCCGCCACGGAGATGTGCCCATCCACCCGGCTGAAAATCGCCGGATGCCCTCCAGCCGCGACATCGATATCCGCGCGTGTCGGCAGCTTGCTCCCCGGCCAGCGCGTGTGATCCCATCCGCCACCGGTGAGCCACTGCCCCGGCGCGGCCCTCTCCGCAGCCGCGCGAATCCGCGCGTGCATGTCCTGGAGCGACTGCGCCCCAATCAAATCCACCGACTGCCGAATGCGCCCACCCTCGCCCAGGTGCGCATGCGCATCGTTGAACCCCGGCATCACAAACGCGCCGCCGAGATCCACCCTCTCCGCGCCCTGATACCTCGCCTCAATCTCCGCGTCCGACCCGGTAGCAACCACCACGCCGTCCTTCACCGCCATCGCGGAAACCCGCTGCGGATGCGCGCTCTCCAGGTCGACGCCGGTCAGAATATTTCCGTGAAAGTAAATCGCGTCCGCCGACGCGTGGCTTTGTGCTGGAACAGCAGGAGCAGTCATAAGGAAGGAAAGAAAGACTCCGCAGGCAAGCCGTTTCACGCCAGCCAGTCTAACCCGCAGCCGCCAGCATCAGCAGCAGCAACAGCCGCCGCAGCCCCAACTCGCGGCCATGCGCGTCGTACCACTCGCCCCGCGTGTGGATGCCGCCGCCCTCGCCGCCTCCACCCATACTCACCGCCGGCACTCCCAGCGACAGCGGAATATTCGCGTCCGTCGAAGCAATGCGCTGCTCCGTCCGAATCGAGAGGTGCCGATCCACCCCGCGCAGCAATTCCAGCAGAGCAGACCCATGGGGCAGCCGCCCCGCAGGACGGTCCCCAATTTTCTCAACCGAGTACCGCACCACCGCCGGCCGCTGGCTGCGGTTGGCTTCCATCACCGCATCTTCTACCGCCCGATGCAGCTCCACCTCCAGCCGTATCAGCTGCTCCGGCTCCGTCGAGCGCAGATCGAAGCGAGCCGCCGCCCGTTCCGGAATCGCATTCACCGATGTCCCGCCCTCGATCGTGCCCACGTTCATCGTCGTTCGCGGAGCATCAGGCAGCACCACATCGGCATACCGCTGGATCGCCCGGCTCAAAATCACAATCGGATTCGGCCGCCCCGCATCCGTCCACGAATGCCCGCCCGGCCCCGTCACCGCCACCAGAAAACGCTGGCTCCCCAGCGCGTGCGTCACCGCGGCCTCGTGCCCCGCGCCGTCCAGCACCAGATGCGCCGCAATCGTCTCCAGCGGCAACCGCCCCGCCTCGCCGCTCTCGCCGTAGAGGAAGCGCATGCCGCGCAGGTCGCCCTCGCCCTCTTCCCCGACATTCCCGATGAACACCACATCGCACAAGGGAATGAGCTGCGCCTGCCGCATCGCCGCCGCCAGCGCCAGCATCGCCGCCACGCCCGCTCCGTTGTCGCATGCCCCCGGAGCCGTTAAACACGAGCCGTGCAGCGTCGGAGCAATCGGCGTCTCCGCCGGAAAAACCGTATCAATGTGCGCCGACAGCAGAACCCGCCGCCGATTCCCGCCCGACCCGCGCCACACCGCAATTGCATTGCCGGCGCCGTCGATGTGCGGATCAGCCAGCCCCAGTTCCCGAAACCGCTCCACCAGCCACTCGGCCCGCGGACGCTCCCCAAACGGCGGCGCGGGAATGCTTACCAGCTCCCGCTGCCACTGCATAATCCGCCTCTCCTCGAGGTGCATCCACTGGAAGCCCTGATGCAACCGCCGGTCAGCGGCGATCTGGGCTACGGCTGCGGAAATCGGAGGCGACGAAGCCATAGAATCCCTTAGCGTAGCACCGCGCTTCCTGCCTTCAGGTCCCGAATCTGAGCAGACTCAGTACTCCACGCTGTCCAGAAAGAGCCCCCGCGCCGGGGCCGTAGCCCCCGCTGCTGACCGCGACCGCGCCTCCAGAATCCGCGCCATCTCTTCAGGCTTCCACTGTGCCCGCCCCACCGCAACGAACGTCCCCACCAGATTCCGCACCATATGCTGCAGGAACCCGTCCCCCCGCACGCGGTAGGTCAGCAGGTCGCCCTCCTCATGCCATCGCGACTCAAAGATGGTCCGCACGCATCCGTCGCGCTCCCCCTGCTGCTCCGCGCGCCGCGCCGCCAGATCCGGATCGTTCGCCGCGAACGAGGTAAAGTCATGCGTTCCCACCACCCGCTCCGCCGCCCCCTTCATCGCCTCAACGTTCAAAGGCCAGGGCAAAGCCCACGCAAACCGCGCCTCCCACGGCGGACAAATCTCCCTCCGATAAATCCGGTACTCATATGTCTTCGCCTTCACCGAATGCCGCGCATGAAACTCCGCCTCCGCCCTTCCCGCGCTGAGCACCCGAATCGACTCCGGCAAGGTCCGGTTCAGAGCCCGCAGCAGATTCTCCGGCGGAATCGGCGCCCGCAGCGAGAACGACGCCACCTGTCCCCGTGCATGCACGCCGGCATCCGTGCGGCCGCTCGCCTGCGGCAACACGCGCTCGCCGGTCACGCGATCGATGGCGTCCGATAACTCGCCCTGGATGGTCACCAGATCCGGCTGCACCTGCCAGCCAAAATAATCTGTGCCGTCGTAAGCAAGAATCAATTTCCAGTTTCGTTCATCTGATAACTGCGAGAATCCGGACATGCTTAAATTTTTCCCGCGATTTGTCGCATAGAAGTAACGTCGGAGATCGTTGATTTGCTGCGATATACTCAGCTTTCCTGATGCTTATGAGTTTACGGAACCGGGCCGCAGCACGGCGCGTATAGCTTACACAGCCAGCGCGGTGACACAGCCTGGAGTGCGCGTGATGTCTGCGCACGTTGGGAGCCCCGCCAGGGGATGACTTGAGTTGTGTTTTTTTTGGAATGACCTGCAGTCCTGGTCAGGGAGTGGAGAGGCGCAATGGTCTTTTCGGAATTCGACCGCAGTACCCCCAAAAAACAAAGCCGCACCTTTGAAAAACTGAGAGCCGCAGCCGCGATCTCGTGTCTTCTTGCCGGAACCGCACCCTCGTACGCCCAGGTGCCCGCTCCCCCGCCGCAAAACACGCCGCAGGCGCACGGCCTGCCGGTCGCACCGGCGCCCAATTTTACCCAGCCTCTCTATCTGCGCGATACGCAGCACGACTACGCGAAGCCCCGCGGCTACTTTCCCAATGTCATCGGCCCCTATCTGCCGACCGACGTGCCCGCGCCGAATTTCGCCAATTCTCTCCAGCTCAATGATCTCGTTCGCAACGGCAAGATCTATCTCAGCCTCAGCGAAGCCGTCCTGCTGGCGCTCCAGAACAACTACGACATCGCCATTCAGCGCCTGAACCTCGACATCGCCGACACCGACATCCTCCGCACCCGCGCCGGCCAGGCTCCGCAGGGCACCAGCACCTCGCTTGTGACCAACACCCTCGGCAGCAGCGGATCCGCCCTCGGTTCGGGAGGCGGCCCCGGCGGCAGCAGCGTCACCGGTACCGGCGTCGGCGGCATCGCCGTTTCCACCAGCGGCGCAGGTCCCACGCCCGAAAATCTCGACCCCAACGTGCAGGGCACCATCCAACTCGGCCGTCAGAAGAGCCCGCAGGTCAACACCCTCTTCAGCGGTGGCAAGCCCTTCCTCACCACCAACACCGACGAATACAACTTCACCTTCAATAAGGGCTTCATCACCGGAACCGGCCTGCAGGTCGCGTACAACAACACGCGCGTGACCTCGGACAGCCCGTTCAATACCTACAGCCCTGCTCTGACGACCATCTTCAACGCCCAGATCACGCAGCATCTCCTGCAGGGCTTCGGAACCGGCGTCAACGGACGCTACATCGTGCAGGCGAGAAACAACCGCCGCATCGCCGACTCCGTCTTCCGCCAGCAGCTTCTCTACACCATCAATCAGATCGAGGACATCTACTGGGGCCTGGTCAGCGCCTACGAGGATGTCCAGTCCAAGCAGCGCGCCCTCAATCAGTCCACCTCGCTCGAGAAGGACTACGAAAAGCAGCTTCAGGTCGGCAGCGTAGCTCCGCTGGACGTGGTGAACGCGCGCAGTGGCATGGCCACTGATCAGCAGGCGCTCATCGCCTCCCAGAGCAACCTCGAGTACCAGCAGCTCCTCATGAAGCAGGCAATCGCTCGCAACCTGGATGATCCCACGCTGGCCAACGCTCCGGTCATCCCCACCGACCGCGTTAACCTCGCCGAAACGCCGGCCGAGCGCATGTCCGCCGACGATCTGGTCCGTGAGGCCGAAGCCAACAGCCCGGCCGTCGAGCAGGCCATCCTTAATTTGAAGAACGATGAGCTGACAGTGAAAGCGGTGAAGAACGGTCTGTTGCCCACGCTCGACGCATATGCCTTCTACGGAAGCACAGCGCTCGGCGGAGCGCAGAGCGCAAACTGCCTCAACTTCTTCACCGGCCAGCGTTGCCCGGTCAATCCACCTCAATACCCGACCGTCACCTACGGCACCGTTTTCGAAAACCTTTTCAACAGCACCGGCCCGAACAAGGGCGCCGGATTCACGCTGAACATTCCCATTCGTAACCGTCCGGCACAGGCCCTGGCGGCGCGTTCGCAGATCGAATACCGCCAGGCCCAGATGCGTCTGCAGCAGCTCTATGTCCAGCTCCGCATGCAGATCATCAACCTGCAATACGCGTTGACCAACGACCGCGCCGCCGTGACCGCAGCTGAAGCCAGCCAGACCTTCAACCAGCAGAGCCTCGAAGCGGAACAGAAAAAACTCCACCTCGGCGCATCGACCACCGCCAACGTCCTGCAGCAGGAACGCGGAGTCGCCGGCGCAGAAGCGCAGCTCATCGCCGCACGCGCCCGCTACGCCACCGACCGCGCCGCGCTCGAGCAGACGCTGGCCAATACCCTCGACTACTACGGCATCTCGATCGTCGACGTAGCCACCGGCCAGATTCACGCCGCGCCGCCGATCCCCGGACTCGAGCCGGCGAAACAGGAGCCCGAAGTCGCCCCGCCGTCGCAAAAGCAGCAATTGCAACAGCAGGAGCAGCAACCGCCGCAGCAGCAACAGCCCGGCACGCAACCGCAATCGCGGCCGCAGCCGCAGGCCCAACCGCAGCAGCCGCAGCGTTAATCGCATCCGCAACGCGCCCGCTCTCTCACACGGGGCGGGCGTTCTGTTCCCGCCGAATTCTGCCCAAATAACCTCTCGCTCTCCCGCCCAGGCCCCCACCGCCTGATAAAATCCAAAGAGTCCACTTCCTCAGGGAGTCTCCATGCAGGCAATTCTTGCGCTCGAAGATGGGCGCATCTTCAGGGGCGAAGGCCATGGCGCCCAGGGCGAATGCCGCGGAGAGGTTGTCTTTAATACATCGCTGACGGGCTATCAGGAGATCTTCACCGACCCCTCCTACGCCGGACAAATCGTCGTTCTCACCAATCCTCAAATCGGCAACTACGGCACCAACTCCGCCGACAACGAAGCCGTCAAGCCCTTCATCGAAGGCCTCGTCACCCGCGAGTTCTCGCCCATCAG
>DATEPN010000440.1:0-2390 GCA_035273225.1 Acidobacteriaceae bacterium
GGACCGAAGCTCCTCGATCAGGCGCATCTGGAAACCGTCACGCTGCTCGGCATCGATGATGCCGGGATCTGGATCGAGAGCGAGACCGCGGCGAACCGTGTTGCGGATCGCTTCCGTCTGAAGCCGGCCGGCCGCTCCGCCTTCTTCATTCCATTCGCGCAGATCACCACGATCATCGCCAGCAACGACGAAGCGGCAGCCGGCCCGGAAGCCGCCGCCGCTTAGTCCCGGAGAACATCCAAATCAATGCATCCGGCGCAGCACCGCATTCCTCGCGGCTGCTGATACCAACACATGCTTCATGGGACCGCGCGCTGCAGGACCGCCGTTACCGGAGATTGGCGTCGCGAGAAAGCCGTGGACCTCGCCCGTGTTCAGGTCCACGCCAAAGCCGACGATCTGCCCGGCGTTGTTGATGCCGAAGGCGACCAGCATGTACAGCGACGTGTCCGCCGGCACCAGCGCATTCAGATCCGCTGGCGTTCCGTTGTGCCAAATGGCCGCCCGCGGACTTCCCGTGGCGAGATTTCCATCGATCGAAGCGCCGACAATGTCGCCCGTGTCGTTGATGGCCAGCCCCGCACTCCAGGGGTCACCCGGCACCGTGCCGATATCCTGCATGCCGGCCCCTTGTGTCCACAGAAAAGCGTGGATCGTCTGGTTTCCCGGCAGCGCCGATCCTCCGGTAACCTGCCCCCGGTCGTTGATCGCGAACGCCATGTTGCCGACCCCGATCGAATCGGGATTCGCCGTGCCGCCCAGATTCCCGATGTTGTGCACCGACCCATCGCTATCCCAGAACACCGCATGCGGACCGGCGCACAGCGGCGGAGGGTAGGAATTGGCGCATGTCCCTGTCGTGCCGACCGCCTGGCCATGGTTGTTGATCCAGAGTCCTGCGCCTACGGTATCGTTGCCGGGCAGTTTCAGCGCCCGGGGCTGGCTCGCGCCGGGATCCCAGATCACCGGAGCGAAGTCGAGCACCTGCGGGCCCGTGCCGTTAGCGGCGACCGTACCCGGGCAATTCGGATCGACCACTCCCGTCTCCGCCATGCCGACAATCTGTCCCAGCGTGTTGATCGGGCCCGCCTGGCCATTGTTGCCTCCCAGGAGCGGCAGGGCCTTCATGCCCGTTCGCGTCTGCCAGGTGAAGGGCAGACAGTTCAGTCCGGTGAAATAGCCACAGAAATTCTCGTTGTAGGGATCGACTGCGGAGGACTCCGCCACGCCGGCAGCACGTCCCGCAGGCGTAATCCCCAGGGAGTAGCTGTTGATGCCGCCAAGTCCTGGATTCGCCATGTCAAACGGCTGGCCCGCGACCCACAGGACCGCGTGTTGTGAGCCGTCGGCGACGGTGGAGACTCCGGTGATCACGCCGGTATTGTTGTTCATCGTCGCCTGGCTGAAATTGCCTCCCGCCAGGGTGCCGAGATCGGTGACGGTGTAGCTGGCGGCCTGAGGTGCGGCCTGCTCCGCCCCCAGGGCCAGCAGGCTGAACGACAGAGCAAAGGCTGTGCGAAATTGCATGGTCATTTCCTTTCCGGGGATTGCAGGGCGCGCTCTGTCGCCCGGCGGGTTGAGTTGGTTTGCATCATGGCCAGAAGCGATTCGAGGCAAAGCAGCGTGCCGCCATCGCTCGCGACCAGGCGATGGAGCGCCCCCGACTCGAATCCGGACTGGAGCCAGGCGCTCCATGCGGCGGATGGCCCCTGGGCAGCGGCGTCCAAATTGCCGACCGCGATAAAGTCCGCCTCGGCGCCGCACTGCGGACACCACACCCGTGTCGAGCCCACTGTGCGCACCACCACGCGGGAGCTTGTTTCGATCGTGATCGTGGTTTTCTTTGCCATGGGTGGCTTCCGGCTGACGTTCTCGCCCCAACCTGCCGCAACCCCGGCGGAGAAGTCCTTACAAAGCCGATGAAATGTTCTGAAATCGTCGTTTTCGGACTTTCGATGGCCCTGCCGGAACGTCTCCGCTGCGTGCTAGAATCCACACTCCATCAGCGAGGTTCAGCGCCGGCATGGCCGTTACGAAAGAGCAACGGGCCGCAAGGTTCTACGACTTTGGCGCCTTTCGCCTCGATGCTGACCGCGAGATTCTGCTCCGCGACGGCCAGCCTGTCGCGCTCACCCGGAAAACCTTCCAGATCCTGCTCGTCCTCTTGCAGCACCAGAACGAAGCCGTCAGCAAAGACGACCTGATGAAAGCCGTCTGGCCCGACACCTTTGTCGAAGAGGGCAATCTCTCGCGGCACATTTTCATGCTGCGGAAGGCGCTCGGCGAAAGCCCGCAGGACCACCGCTGCATCCTGACCATCCCAGGCGCCGGCTACCGCCTCGCAGAGAACGTCCAGGTCGTCAGCGAGCCGGAAATCACCCTCGAAGCAG
>DATEPN010000441.1:0-2507 GCA_035273225.1 Acidobacteriaceae bacterium
AGCCGAACGAGCCTGCCGGAACGGCGGCTTGGTCGGCGGATGGGGGGAGGTCGTGGAGGGCGGCGGTGAAGCCTCCGCATGGGTACCGGTCGGCGGTGGCTTGGGATGCCGAGGCGAAGGCCTGGATTGCGGTGGGAACGAACGGGTCGGACATCAGCTACGACGACGGGAAGACGTGGGAGCGGCTGGATGATGGGAACTGGAATGCGCTGAGTCTGCCGTGGGTGGTGGGGCCCCATGGGCGGATTGCGAAGCTGGATCGGGGGAAGTTGCCGCGGAAATGACAGGCCGGGGCTGAAGCCCCTTCTTTGCGGCGGTATTCCACGGCCTGAAGGCAGTGCTTCTACCGTCCCCTGCTGCGCAGGACTCGTTGCGTCGCAGTGCTGAAGCCAAGGTGCCGGCCTGGGAGGTCCATGACCTCAGCGGCTGAAGCCGCTTAGCCTGGGCTGGTTGCGTGTGCGACCTGAAGGTCGCACCTACCCTCGTGGAGTCGAGCCTCGATTCCGGTCACGGAGGGGGCGCTCACGCGCTGGCCCATGTCTCCAAAAACCGGGAGAGAGGGGGCACCCCAGGCCCACTCAAGCCAACAGAGGGTTGAGTGGGCACCCGCCGCCGCTGATGCCCGTAAAATAAGGACAGATGAGGCGGATTGGGGCGGGCTCGGGTGCTGACCGTATCTTTCCGCTGGACTTCAGGTTACGGATGCGGTTCCGGCGAACGCTTCGGGGGCCGGGTGCGTCTATTCTCTGCATATCCGGTTCTGATTTCGGGGAAATCCGGGCAGACTGGGTCATCGGGTCACATCCGGGGACCGGGAACGACGATTTTTCATGGCTGAATTTGTGATCAGGCTCGCGGATGAGCGCGGGCACATCCAGGAACAGGTGCAGGCGGCTGCGACGGCGGACGAGCTGCGGCAGCGGTTTACGCAGGCGGGGTACTACGTCTACTCGGTGAAGCCGCGGGGGCTGACCGGCGGCACGCGCAAGGCGAAGCTCGAGACGTTTCTGATCTTCAATCAGCAGTTTCTGACGCTGATCAAGGCGGGGCTGCCGATTCTGGGGTCGCTGGAGATGCTGGCGAAGAGCCAGAAGAATCCTGTGTTCTCGCAGCAGCTGCAGAATGTGGCGGCGCGGGTGCGGACGGGCGAGCCGATCTCGTCGGCGTTCGAGGCGCAGGGCGGCTTTCCGCTGATGTACACGACGACGCTGCTGGCGGGCGAGCGCTCGGGCAATCTGGAAGAGGTGCTGGCGCGGTATCTGTCGTTTCAGCGGGTGTCGCTGGCGTTCAGGAAGAAGCTGCAGTCGTCGCTGATTTATCCGGCGCTGCTGGTGACGCTGGTGACCGCGATGTTCATCTTCATGATCACCTTCGTGGTGCCGCAGTTTGCGAAGCTCTACGACCAGATTGGGACGTCGCTGCCAGCCATGACGCTGCTGATGCTGGCGATTGGGCGCGGGGCGCAGCACTACATCCTGTACATTCTGCCGGCGCTGGCGGTGATCGGATTTCTGGTGTGGCGGTGGGCGAAGACGGATGCCGGGGCGGAACGGATCGATACGATCCGCGTGGCGATGCCGGTGTTCGGAAAGATCTGGCTGAAGTATCAGGTGGCGATGTTCGCGCGCACGCTGTCGACGCTGCTGAGCGGAGGGATTCCACTGGTGCCTTCGCTGGAGACGGCGGCGCGGTCGATTACGAGCAAGCGCATCAGCAAGGCGGTGTTTTCGTCGGTGGTCAGCGTGCGCGAAGGCAAGGGGCTCGCGAAGAGCCTGGACGCGACGAAGGTGTTTCCCGAGCTTTCGACGGAGATGATCGAGGTGGGCGAGTCGACGGGCGCGCTGCCGCAGATGCTGAATTCCGTGTCCGAGTTCTTTGAGGAAGATGTGCAGACGGCGCTGACGGCGGCGCTGGCGCTGATTGAGCCGGCGATTCTGATCGTGATGGGCGTGGTGGTGGTGATTATTCTGATCGCGCTGTATCTGCCGATCTTTTCGATGGGCAGTGCGATGCACTAGAGGCAGCGGATAGCGGATAGCGGATAGCAGACAGCGGATAGCGGATAGCGATCGCGATTGTTGCTGACCGCGAATGACGAGAGCAGGAATTGAGGTTTTTATGGCGGATGCGCCATCGTTAACACTACCGACCGAGCAGGACGAGACCGCGCAGGCGCAGGCGCTCGCGCGGCGGTACCGCTCGGAATTTGTCGATCTGCGGAACTTTCGCATTCAGCATGAGGTGCTGCGCAGCGTGCCGGTGGACATGATGTTCCGCTACAACTTTGTGCCGCTGGAGCAGCAGGGCGAGCGGCTGGTGATCGCGGTGAGCGATCCGAGCAAGCTGATGATGCTGGACGAGATTTCGACGCTGCTCAGCAAGCGGATCATCACGCGGGTGGCGACGCTGTCGCAGATCACCGATCTGCTGAAGAAGACGGAGCAGAGCCAGCGTGTGCTGGATGAGGCGTCGGAGGGGCTGACCTTCGACGTGATCTCGTCGGATGA
>DATEPN010000442.1:0-2105 GCA_035273225.1 Acidobacteriaceae bacterium
GTGGCCTTCTCGAGATTGGCGGCGTATCCGCAGGAAGGACAGCTGGCGATGTAGTCTTCGCCAGCGTCGGTGTAAACCATGAACTCCTGCGACTGCGAGCCGCCCATGGCGCCGGAATGCGCTTCAACGGCCACGAATTTCAAACTGCAGCGCGTGAAGATGCGGCGGTAGGCTTCGTCGTGCAGATCGTAGGAGCGATCGAGTCCGGCCTGATCGATGTCGAAGGAGTAGCTGTCCTTCATGATGAACTGGCGAACCCGAAGGAGTCCGGCTTTGGGGCGCGGCTCGTCGCGGAACTTGGTCTGAATCTGATACCAGATCTGCGGCAACTGCTTGTAGCTGCGGAGTTCATTCCGGGCGATGTCGGTCATGGCCTCTTCGTGGGTCATGCCGAGGCACAGGTCGGCGCCTTTGCGGTCCTTCAGCCGGAACATGTTGTCGCCCATGATGGTCCAGCGGCCGGACTCGCGCCAGAGATCGGCGGGATGAATGGTGGGCAGCAGGAACTCCTGGCCGATGCGGTCCATCTCTTCGCGGACGATGGCGATGACGCGGTTGATGGAGCGCTGGCCGAGGAAGAGATAGGAATAAATGCCGGCGCCGAGCTGGCGGATGTATCCGGCGCGGACGAGGAACTTGTGGCTGGCTACCTCCGCGTCGGCCGGAGCCTCACGGAGTGTGGGAATGAAGAGCTTCGACCAGCGATGCATGCGTGCGATGTGCCTTTCCAGCCCCGGGAGCAGCCTCGCCGGGGTCCCCAAACTTGAACCGCAGCCGCAGGGATTTCCCGGAACCGGGATGGGCGCGGAAGGGGTTTGCTGCAAAGCTCCATTCTAAATGGTGGGGCCAGGGCTGGACCCTTGGGAGGCGGCTTCGAGGGCGAGGAGTTCCCTTGTCTGGTTCACGAGTGCGGGGATGTCGACGGGCTGTGTGGTGTCGAGGGTGATGACTGGGCCGAGGGCGAAGGGCTCGGTGTATTCGGCGAGCTGATCGAGGGAGATTTCTTTGAGAGCGTGGGCGGGATGATGGCGCTCGTCGCGGGCACGCTGGGCGAAGCGGCGGGCGGCTTCTTCGGGTGAGATGCGGCAGTAGATTTCGACGAGGCGCGCCGCAGGGCGGCGGAGGAGACTGCTGACGTGCTCGCGTTCATGATGGCTGCGGGTGCGGAAATTGGCTTCGAGGACGACCTGCGGGCAGTGTGCCGCGAGTGTCCAGAGGAGGTTCATCGCAGCGGAGCCAATCTGGCGCGAGTAGGCAAGGTCGTTGGGCGGGCCGTTCAGCGAGGTGAAGAGGGATTCCTTGATGTCGTCTTTGGTGAGGAGGGCGAAGCCGAGGGCTTCGCCCAAGGGATGTGCGATGGTGGTTTTGCCGGAGGCGGGCGGGCCGGAGACGAGGACGATGCGAGGGCGCACGGGATCAGGGTACAGGGCGCAGGGAGCAGATGGCTGGCAGCTTCCTCTGAGACGACAAAGGCTGCGCGCGGGGCGCAGCCTTGTCGCTGGACAAGCAGGAGAGGTTTACACGGCCTGTTTCGCGCAGAGTTCGTTGAAGGCGCGGGAGAGTTCCTGCGCGATCGCCTGCGGCGTGCTGTTCTCGATGATGAAGCGCTGCATGAGATACACCAGCTTGCCGTCGCGGAGAATGGCGATGGCCGGCGAGGTGGGCGGATTGCCTTCGAAGTATGAGCGGGCGCGCTCTGTGGCCTCGCGGTCCTGTCCGGCGAAGACGGTGATGGAGCGGTCGGGCACGACCGAATTTTTCAGCGCGAGGCGGACGCCCGGGCGCATTTTGCCGGCCGCGCAGCCGCAGATGGAGTTGACCACCAGCAGGGTGGTGCCGGGCTGCTTGACGGCGGCATCGACGGCCTCGACAGTGCGCGCCTCTTCGATACCGGCCTTCGTGAGTTCCTCACGCATGGGGATGAGCATAATTTCTGGGTACATTCCGAGTGATTCCTCCGGTTGCAGAACAACAATGGGGACGGGTTATTCCTCATTGTACGGGGCACGCTTGGGCAATGCCACCGTCCTGCTATATCTCATTGAGATGCAATTGTGCGAAAAAGTTGCGCTGGCGGCCTATACCACGTTCGGAGCAGGCGGGCC
>DATEPN010000443.1:0-3560 GCA_035273225.1 Acidobacteriaceae bacterium
TCGGCCTTTATTGCACGCTCAGGATGTTTCAGCCCAACACGGCGAGACTTGCGCTCGCATGCCGCCTGGTCGAAGCGGCCACGGGAATCCTGGGAACCATTGCTGGATTCAGGATTGTATGGGCCGGTCTCGCCGCTTCACATCTGGGCACGGCGATCCTGCAGTTTGTCGCATGGAATAAAGCAACGAACTTCGGCGCTCTGATTTTCACCATCGGATCGACGCTCTTCTTCTTCGTATTCCTGCAATCGGCATCGATTCCCCGATTCCTGAGTTGGCTGGGACTGGTCGCATCGCTCGTCGCCTTTGCAGCGTGCGCGGCTCATCTGATTCGGCCGCAGTTTCCGGCCATGAGCATCGCTGCCTGGATACCCATGCTGCTCGCCGAGGTCTCAACCGGCGGATGGCTTCTGATCCGTGCTGTTGCCCCTGTTCCTGCACCCGCCGGAACATTCCACCGCCGCGATGGAGAAGCGATTTCCCGATGATGAACAGCATCCCGCCGAATCACCGGCCGAATGACCGCCTCACTCGTCCCGTTTGAGCAGCCGCAGCATTTCGACTGGCATCGTTACACGGCTCGGCGGAAATGCCGTTTGCACGCAGCACTCTCAGGGTGAGTTAGGCATCGCGGCCCGTTGGCGCCACGATAGATACCGCCAGGCCCGTCCGTTCCCCAAGGTGCTCAGCCCGCGACATGTGCGGGCAGCTCCAGCTCCGGAACACCGGTCATGACCCCGCGAAAACTGGTGAGGGGTTCGCCGATCTGGACGCCTTTGGGGGTGATCTTCAGTTCGCGCAGAGTGTCTTCGTGTTGCCCCACGCGCTGCTTCACCACCGAAACCAGCTTGCGCAACGATCCCGTTGTCTCGAAATAACGGAGCAGAATCACCGTATCGGACAGGTAGCTGATATCCACTTCCGTCTGCATCTGCCCGACCAGCCCATGCTGCGTGTAGACGAGGAAGGTGGCGACGCCCTTTTGATTCAAATATGCGATGAGCTCATGCACATGAACGCTGAGATCTCTTTCCCCGGGCATGGATGTGAGATAACCATTCAGGCTGTCGATCACCACAACGCGGGTATCGTTGGACTCCACGTCGCTGCGAATTTGGCCGGCGAATTCACCGGGCGAGAGCGTGGCGGGATCGACCTGAATCATGCGCAGCGTTCCCTTCGAGATTTCCGCTCGCACCGGCATTCCGAGGCTCTCCAGGCGCTCCTGAGCGGTGCGCAGCACTTCATCGAATACGTAGACAATCGTCCTCTCGCCTCGCTGCGCGGCCGCAAGGGCATACACCATCGCCAGCGTCGATTTTCCGCAACCCGAGGGACCAATCAGCAGAGAGGACGAACCGCGATTGATCCCTCCTCCGAACATCTGGTCGAGGCCGGGCAGATTACTGCTGATCCGTTCTCCCGCGAAGGGGTCCAGGTGTTCCTGCGCCACCAGGCGGGGATACACGCAAAGCCCCCCGCGCAGGATGTTGTAGTCGTGGAATCCCTCGCGAAATGCGCTGCCGCGCAGCTTGACCACCTCGAGCTGCCGTCGCGTCACCCCATAGGAGCGATGCATCTTTTCAAGCCGGATGACCCCGTGCGCGATGCTCTGCAGTTGCGTGTCGCTGCCCTCGGCGGTGCGGTCGTCGAGGAGGAGAACGGTGCAGTCGCGGCCTGCGAAGAAGTGTTTCAACGCCAGCAGTTGCCGCCGGTAGCGCATGGGATCGGCAGCCAACAATCTGAGCTCGGAAAGGGAATCGATGACGACTCGATCCGGTTTTACTCCGTCGATCAGCTCCGTGAGCTTCCGGATCGTGTCGGAAAGCTCGACATCGCTGGGGCGGAAAATCGTGTACTGCTCTTCAGGGTGGAGGCTTGCCTCGGCGGGCACGAATTCAGCGATGGGAAGATCGGCTGGATTCCAGCCATGCGAACGCGCGGAGTTTTCCAGCTCGTCGTGCGACTCCGAAAGCGTGATGTAGATGCTTTTGCCGCCCCGGCCCACGCCTGCCAGGATGAACTGCATGGCGAGTGTGGTCTTCCCCGTGCCTGGGTCTCCTTCGATCAGGTACATCTGGCCGGCGGGAAAGCCTCCGGAAAGAATGTCGTCGAGACCGCTCACTCCCGTCTCGATTCGCCTCTGCCGATCTTCTTCCATGGTTCCGCTCCTTCGCGACGGGTGGGCCGCAGTGGTGTGTTCGACTGAACGGACGAATTGTACGCGGCCACGTCGCTAAAAGTGGACACTTGCGCAAGGCCTCCGGAGAACCCGACATTCCCCTGGAAACGAGACACACACCCTGGGATGGATGCAAAATTGTTCGCCCGCAGCCAGGTGACTGCTCTGCAATCTCTGAGCGCCGGATACTCACCCCTTCGCCGCGAATACCTCCCGCAGAGTATCGCCGGCCGCCGTCAGATTCGCCAGCCACATCTCCACATACTCCCGCGACAGCACCACCCCATTCGCCCCCGCGCCAAACGCCGCATGAATCGCCTGGCGAATATCATCCGGACTCGTCTTCTTGTCCCCCGGATGCGCATCCCGATTCAGCACCGGCACGTTGATGTCGATGCCCGGATAAATCTGCACCTCGCCCGCCACCTGCTCCACCGCGCGCCGCGTCTCTTCCGCCACATACGACGGCGGCAGCCCCGACGCGCGCAGCTTCTCATACGGACCCGCATCGAAGCCCATCACCTTGTAAAACCACGGCGCCAACTCCTGCGGCGTCATATCATGGAAGACCGAGTTGCACAGTTCTTCCATATACACCGCCAGCCGCGGTCCGCCCGCGTTGTTATAGGTCGCGAGCTTCAGAAAATCCGCCGCATTCCGCCGCTTCGTGTAATCCTCCTCCGCGCGATAGAACGGATTGAAGGTCATCGACTGCATGATGTGAAAGCCGAACGGCTTCTCCGGCGCAATCGCCTTCGCCATCCCATACAACTGCTCCTGCACCGCCTGGAAGCTGTCCGTCCACAGCGTCTCCCAGCTCAGGATCTCCGGATACCGCAGCAGCAGCCGCCAGAACGAAACGAAGGTGCCGTCGTCCGGCCGCTGATTGTCGTGCGCGGCCTGGAACAACTCCACCAGCGCGCGATAGCCCGCCTGCGCCCGCGCCACCGAGATGCCCTGTTCCCGCGCCTTCTGCTGGCAGAACGTACAGAAGCACGCAGGTGTACGCAGCCCCTGCACGATGTTGTCGAGCGGCCCCATCCGCTCCGATCCCCACGCGATGCCGTCCACCTCGGTCCCATAGCCAAGCAGCAGGCTCTCCACCTTGCCGCTGAGAAAGGCCTGGTAATCCGGATGATTGAAGCACGGCGCAATCGTCCTGCGCCCGTACACATCCACCTCCGCCACCTCGGCATAATTCGGAATCACGCGGTTCAGAATCGCGCCCGCGTTATTCAGCTCCCACGCAAAGAAGCTCATCCCGCGCGCCTTCGCCTTCTGCGCAACCTGCTCGATCACGTTGAAGTCGCCGTAATCCGGGCAGCGAAAACCTTTCAGGATCGTGTTGTGAAAGTACTTCGGGTCATACGCGTAGAAC
>DATEPN010000444.1:0-6035 GCA_035273225.1 Acidobacteriaceae bacterium
CTCGGACTTCGCTCTACGCTACACCTTCGGTTCCCAGCCCGGCTGATATTCGCGCCCCCAGCCCTTCAATGCCTCCGCATCGTCGACAATCTTGCCGCCGGCCTGCGGATCGAGCTTCAGAGCACGCTGCGTCTCCCAGGCGATATTCGACAGCTGCAGCATTGTGACGGCGACGTTCCCCACGTCGACGGGAGAACGCAGCTTTTCGCCCTTCGTGATACCGGCAATGAAGTTGGCGAAGTGCCGGTCCGTCATCGAATCGGCACCGATCAGATCGGCGGACGATGTCTTTTGTGCCGGTACATGGAACTCGTCGGTCTTGTGGCCGCCGAGGTCGTAGACCTCGTAGCCGTCGCGATCCACCAGCACCGATCCTTTTGTGCCGAGGATGGATGAGCCTCGCTCGCGATTGTTCATCCGCTCGCCGTTGCAGCTGCGGCTCTCCCACGTGATCATCGCTTCGGGATATTCCCAGCTTGTGACCAGCGTGTCGTAGAACTGCCAGTCGTCGTCGTAGGCGTAGCGGCCGCCCCGCGCCGAGACGCGTTGCGGATAATCCACACCGAGCGCCCAGCGGCAGACGTCCACCTCATGCGTGCCGTTGTTCAGCGCTTCGCCGGTGCCCCAAACGCGGAACCAGTGCCAGTTGTACGGCTGCACGTTGTCGCGATAGGGCGTGCGCGGCGCCGGGCCCTGCCACAGATCCCAGTCGAGCGTCGATGGTACAGGCGCGGGCTTGCCGTGGCCGATGGGCTTGCGGTTGTTCACGTACCAGGCTTTGCCGAAATACGCCTTGCCGATGACGCCGGAGTGAATCTTGTCGACAATCTCGATGGTGTGCGGGGACGAGCGCTGCTGCGTGCCCATCTGTACCAGCTTGTTGTACTTGCGCTGCGCGTCAATCAGCATCACGCATTCGGCAGGATTGTGACTGCACGGCTTCTCGACATAGACGTGCTTGCCCGCCTTGACGCCCAGGATGGCCATGGGGGCATGCCAGTGATCCGGCGTGGCGATGGTGATGGCGTCGATGTCCTTGCGGTCGAGCAGCCGGCGAAAATCCTTCTCGCTCTGGACCGAGTAGCCGAGCTTCTTTTGCGAGGCATCCGCAAACTTTGCGAGAAAGTTGCTCTCCACATCGCAGACGGCAACCACATGCGATGTATCCGCGTTCGCAGCCAGCGAGTAGAGGTGCGCGTAGGCGCGCCCATGCAGCCCGATCACCCCGAACCGCACGCGTTCATTCGAGCCCATGATCTGCGCGTAGCTCTTCGCCGTGCCGGCGACTGCCATTCCCGCAGCGCCAATCGCTGCTGTCTTGCCAAATTCTCTGCGCGTAATCATCGCGTCTCCATCCACAATGTTGTCGTCCTACTGCTGTCCGCTTGTGTCCGCATGTCTACCGCTGTTGGAGGATGGGATGCAGGCGCCATCAGCAGGATAGTCCCGCCTCGCTGAGGGCCTTCTTTAAATCCGCCATGCTCTTGCGGCTCGAAGCTTCAGGGGTGCCCGCTCCGCGCCAGTGCGTCTCCAGGCTGAGTGCGTAATGGTAGCCCATTGCGTGCAGAGCTTTGATCTGGCCAACCCAGTCGACCACGCCCGTGCCCACCGGTTCCCATTCATGCTTCGCGGGCATGATGCGGCCGGACTTCGGCGGCTGCGATTCGTCGCGTTTGACGTTTTTCACGTGGCAATGACCGATGCGTTCCTTCGGCAGCAAATCAAAGCCGTTCGGGAACGGAATCTCGCCCGGGAAAGCTCCCGCATTGCCCGGATCCCAGTTCAGCATGAAGTTCTTGTTCGGAACTGCCTTTAGCGTGGCCACCGCTTCCTCCGCAGTGCCGGTGTTGCAGTCCATCTCATTCTCAAGAAGGAGAATGATGTTGTGGGGCGCGCACTTTTCCGCCGCCTGGCGCAGCTTCTCGTTCATGCCGTCGCGATACGGAGCGATATTCTCCACGCGCCAGAAGTCGAAGCAGCGCAGACGATCGGTTCCATAGGACTTGCACAGGCCGATGCAGTGCTCGAGCAGCGCGTCCTGCTTTTCGAAGTCGCTCTTCGCGTGAAACTCGTCGCGCTGCTGGCCGTCTTTGCGCGGCGCTCCGGGCCAGTCGACTTTAAAGAGGGGGCTGGCAATGTCTGTCACGCGCAGGCCGTACTTTTTCAGGATGCGCTGCGACTCGGCGATCTCCTGCTCGGTCAGATCGGTGATGTTCTTCTTCCACATGCCGCGCAGCTCGATCCATTGCAACCCGAAGTCCTTCGCCGCCACGGAGCAGGCGTGGTCGAAATCGTCCGATATCTCGTCGTTGATGACGGAGAGGCGAAAGGGGCAACTCGAATTTGTAGCCGCGATAGCTGCGTGTCGGGAGACTGCGCTCACGGCTCCGGCTGCAGCGAGTCCACCGAGAAATTTTCGACGCGAAAATGACATTGCTTTCTCCTGCGGGGAATCTGCAATGCGCCAGTATAGTCGCAACACGACACATCCGCGCTGGTTCTGCCGGCTGGGTCCCGAATTTCGGGACGCTCAATTCCTTCAACGCAAGTCGTGCGCCGATCAGTGTAGAGTGGCTGGGACGCTTCGATGACCGATCCGCCCTTCGCCCCGGATGATTTGCCCATCATCAGCAGCGCAGCCCGGCAGCGAGCCCGGCGCGCTCGATGGGGCATCGGCTGGCTGCTGTGGCTGGGCGTGCTCATCAACTACTTCGACCGCGTTAACCTCGCGGTGTCGCACAACGCGCTGCTCGGCGAATTTGGCATTTCGGACATCGTCTTCGGGTACCTGCTCGGTGCGTACAACTGGACCTACTGCCTGTGCCAGCTTCCCATCGGCGTGGTGATCGACCGCCTCGGCGTGCGGCGGATCGGCCGCATCAGCACCCTGGTCTGGAGCCTCGCGTCATTTGCCGCCGCAGCCACGCCGAACATCCCCGGGTTCTTCGGCGCACGATTCCTGCTCGGCGTGGGCGAGGCGCCTACGTTCCCGGCGAATGCGAAAGCCATCGGCCTCTGGTTCCCGCACCACGAACGCAGCCTCGCTACGGCGTTGTTCGATTCGTCGGCGAAACTCGGCTCGGCACTCGGCGTCCCGATCATCGGCGTCCTGCTGCTGCATTTCGGATGGCGCATGAGCTTCGCCGCCACCGGTGTGCTGAGCTTCATCTATTTCCTGCTCTTCTTCGGCATCTATCGCGACCCGGAAGAAGACCCGAAGCTCGGCCCGGAAGAACTGGCGCTGATCCGCGGCGAGCGTGGCGAATTCGCCGCTCGGGATACCAAGGTGCCGCTCAGCGTCCTGCTGCGGCAGCCGAAGGTCATCGGGCTCGCGATCGGATTCGGCTCCTACAACTATGTTTTTTATCTGCTGCTGACGTGGCTGCCGACGTATCTCGCGTCGTCGCTGCACATCGATCTGCTGCACTCGTTCGTGTACACGGGTGTTCCGTGGCTCGTCGCCACACTCACCGAGCTTTTTATCGGAGGGCTGCTCGTGGATAAGCTGGTGCAGCGCGGATGGAACGCGAGCCGCACACGCATGACGGTGCTCGTCGGCGGAACGGCCATGGGCCTCGGCATTCTGGGCTGCGCCGGTTCGCACTCCGCCTTCCAGGCGCTCGCCTGGATCACGCTTTCGATTGGCGGCCTGTCCGCGGCGTCTCCTGTGGGATGGTCCTTGCCGTCGTTGATTGCGCCGCGGGGCAGCGTGGGGCGCGTTGGCGGCATTCTGAACTTTTCGAACCAGATCTCCGGGATCGCCGCGCCGATCATCACCGGATACCTGGTGTATGCACGCCATGCGTTCGGCGCAGCGTTCGCAGTCGCCGGCGCGTATCTCGTAGTCGGCATCTCGGCGTATTTATTCCTGCTGCGTGACACGCACCCGATGACCGGCCTGGAGAGAATCTAGGGCTTCGGCTTTCCCGGCAGCGCACGCATCGCGCCGGTCGAGATGCCGCCATCGACGAGCAGCGTCTGCCCGGTGACGTAGCGGCTCGCCTCGGAAGCCAGGAAGAGGACCGCGCCATCGAGATCCTGCGGCGCTCCGGGCCGGCCCACCGGAATGCGCTCTGTCAGATACTCGACCCACTCTTCGTTTTGGTAGAGCACCTGGTTCTGGGCGGTCTTGAACCAGCCTGGCGCCAGGCAATTCACCGTCACGCCGTGCGCGCCCCAGTCGTGCGCAAGGCTCATCGTGAGTTGCCGAATCCCACCGCGGCTCGCGCCGTACGGAGCGAGTCCGGCGTATCCGGCCACGCTGGTCACTGAGCCGATATTGATGATGCGCCCATAGCCATGGCGCACCATGCCGCGCGCAAACGCCTGCGCCACAAAAAAGCTGCCACGCAGATTCGTCTCGACGACCAGGTTCCAGTCGTCCCACGTGATGTCGAGCGCGGGTTTGCGCACATTGCATCCCGCATTGTTGACGAGGATGTGAACCTGCCCAAACGCCTGCTCGGCTTCCGCGGCCATCCGCTGAATGCTCGCGTGATCGCGCACGTCGAGTTCGAGAGCTACGGTGCGGCGGCCTAAGGCGCGTATCTCCGCTTCGAAGTCGGCGAGCGTCTCGCGGCGGCGGCTGGTGAGCACCAGGTCGGCGCCGGCGCGCGCCAGAGCCCGCGCAAAATACTGTCCGAGGCCGCGGCTGGTTCCCGTGACCACCGCCACCTGTCCCGTCAAATCGAAGAGGGCGTCGCTCAACGCAGCGCCTCCGGATTGGGCGCCAGCACCACCTTCATCAGGTTCGGCTCGTGCGCATACAGCCGCTCAAACCAGCGTGGTCCTTCGGTGAGCGGCGCAACGGCTGTGATCAGCGGCTTCACCTGAATTTGCCCGCGGCTGATCATCTCGATCGCCTGCGGATACTCACCCGACGAGGCGGCCGTCCCCTGCAGCCGCAGTTGCCGGCTCACGACCACCTGGAGCGGAATCGTCACCTCCGGAGCGATGTTGCCGATCAGCGTTACCGTGCCGCCCTTCCGCACCGACTGAATTGCGGCGGTGATCGTCTCCTGGCGTCCTACCGCTTCGAGCGCCACGTCCACGCCGCCCGTCGCCCGCAGCACCTCGCGAACGAGCTCCTTCGACGCGTCGAGCACCTCCGTCGCCCCGAGTTCCTTCGCCAGCTGGAGCCGGGTCGGATCGACGTCGGCGATCAGCACCCGCGAGCATCCTGCAGCGCGCGCCGCCTGCATCGTCAGCAGCCCGATCATGCCTGCGCCGATGACCAGAGCCGTATCGCCGGCGCGCACGCCGCTGACGGCGACCGCATGCAGCGCGACCGATGTTGGCTCGAGCATCGCTGCTTCCACAAACGACATGTTCGCCGGCAGGCGATGCACGATGCGCTCCGGCACGACGACGAACTCGGCGTACGCTCCGTTGCGGCGGTACTCCCCGCAGGAGACGCCGAGCACCTCGCGGCGATCGCACAGGTTCACCTCGCCGCGGCGGCAGTAATCGCACGTACCGCAGTAGATCGTCGAATCCATCGTGACGCGGTCGCCGGGTTTGAGCGACGTCACGCCGTCGCCGACAGCGGCGACTGCGCCGGCGGCCTCGTGGCCCATCACGATTGGCGGAATCCGCCGGCCGGACGAGCCATCGTAGCCATGAACATCGCTGCCGCAAATGCCGCACGCGGCCACGCGGATCAGTACTTCGCCGGGACCAGGAGCGGGTTGCGGAAGGTCCCGCAGATCCAGCCTGCCGTATTGCTCGAGCACCATCGCCTGCATGCCCTTCAGTTTGCCACGTTCAATGCCGGGGGCGAAAACCGGAGAGCTTTGGCGATGCGCTGCCGCCCGGTGGAACCGCTGAGAGCACACACTTCGCGGTGTGCGCGCGCGAGATCAACAGTCGGTTGGGCATTCGCCCTCAGGCCAGGCCGCCAGCGCGTTTCAGTTCGGCGATGTCGAGCTTTTTCATCTGCATCATGGCCTGGAAGGCGCGCGCGCCCCCGGCGGCATCCTTGCCACGAAGCAACTCCGTGACATTGGCAGGGACGATCTGCCAGCTGAGGCCGTATT
>DATEPN010000445.1:0-10432 GCA_035273225.1 Acidobacteriaceae bacterium
CCCCTCACGTCCGAAGCCTCTCCCAATCCTGCCATGGGAGAGGCTTCCTGAATCCGGGCGCGCCTCGAGCGCCATTAGCACACTGAGCCGCCTAAAGTAGGTAGCCAAAAGTCTTGCAACAAATGCGTGCTCCACGCCAGACTCGGAGCATGCCCAGACCTTCGAACATTTCGGATGCCTTTGCTGGCGGGGATCGACGGCGCTTGGAGCGGGCGCTGCGAACGGCGAGCGTCGCGCGTGTCTACCGGCGGGTGGCAGCGGTGTTGGCCGTCGCCGAAGGCCACGCCGTCGCCGAGGTCGCCCGTCAGATGCACGTCGATCGCACGACGGTCCATCGGTGGGTGGCCACGTATCTCACGACACACGATGCCGCCTGCTTCGCCGATGAGCCGCGCTCGGGGCGGCCGCCAAGCGCCAATGTCAGCGCACGCCAATTGGCGGCGATTCTGCGGCAGGATCCGCGGCGATTCGGCTACCGCGCGACAACGTGGACGGTCGACCTCTTGGCGTGCTACTGCGCCGAGCACCTCGATTGCAGCATCAGCCCGCGGACTCTCCGGCGCCGGGTTGCACGTGCAGGGCTATCGGTGGAAGCGGCCCCGGTACTCGTATAGTGAGCGGGCCAGTCATCTCGGCCAGAAAAAGGGGCTCTCCGCCGTCGCCTGAGAGCAGGCCTCGAGCCGGGCGACGTGGTACTCGTCACCGACTGGACGCTGCTGCGCCTCTTCCCACCCCGCTGCGCGCCGCGTGGGCGCCAGTCGGCACCTCGGGGATCGTGCCGATCACGGAGAGAACGCGAAGCGGCTGCTGTTCGGAGCGATCAACATCCGGACCGCGCACCGCGTGGTGCTCGCGCGGAAGCAGGCGGGCAGCGTCGATGCGCAGGGATTCTTGCGCGAGCTGCGGCGGCACTACCGCCGGCCGCGCACCATCTGGCTCCTGCTGGATCGCGCGAGTGCGCACACGGCCGGAGCGACCCAGCGACGGGCGGCGACCCTCGGGATCAAGTTGCTCTGGCTGCCCAAATAGGCGCCGGAACTCAGCGCGATGGATCAACTCTGGCGCGAGTTGAAGCGCGTTGTTGCGGCCAATCGGCAAGCAAAGAACGCCGATGCGCTCGCCACCAGTGCAATGCTGTGGATTCTTCTCTTGACGCCGACCCAAGCACGTCGCAAGTCGGGCATGCTCTCGCCGCACTTCTGGCTCCGTGATTTGTAGCAAAACTTTTGGCTACCTACTTAGGCAGTTCGCCAATCCGCGTGTGTGCCAGGCACAGCTTGCTTGGCGCTTTGATGTTCCACCGACGTCTGACGACTGGCTGAGCGCGTACGCTCTGAGCTCATTTCGGCGCCACAGAACTTTCCTGGAGCGGTTTTCTCTTACGGCCAGCACTCACCGGCGCCTCCGTTTCATTCGGAGCGTGCACCGCAGCACGGCCCGTATTCAGCGCATCCACGAAGGCGCTCATGACAACGTTTGCGCGGTGAGGATAGACGATGAGAAATGGGAGCGCCCATTCGCTGTGTCGTACGAGAGTAATTGGCACCTTCGAGACGTCCACCACCGCAGTACGCTGTCGCCAGTCCTGCCATCTTGCCGTCCTAACGGGTGACACTGTGTGAAGCGTGCCGGAATCATCATTCCAAGTGAAGTACGCCGAGTGAGATCCGGGCACAAAGTTGCAGAGGATCAAGCGACTCGCATCCGGCCACAAGCTGGCCACCGATTGTCGGCGCAAGCGGCGAACCAGCATGTCCAGGCATTGCTCGAGGGTATAGACGTAATGGCCGAAGTGTTCCTGCTCGGTAGGCGGCAGAAGACCGTATCTTAGACGCAAGACCTTTTCCTGGGGCCAGTAAGGAGACGGAACTCCTGGACGCGCGGGCGGCCGGCTTGCAGCGGTGATTGAGGATGCCCATCCCTGCAGTAGTCTTTCCGCATCAGAAGCATACCCTTCTCTGTCGAGGAAGAAGGCCAAGCACATTCGAAGTGGCCAATCTGCCTCTCCGACCCAACTCATTGCTGCACCTTCCCGGCGGATCACGTTTAGCACTGTCCTAATATTTACACTATGCCCCTTACGCCAGCGACGGTCAATTACCCAGTAGCACAGCCAACCAAGAACCTGTGTCGCTCGCACTCCGTAAAGCATTGGATCTGCTAGACCACCGCGGGAAAGGACGAAGTGCTCCGCGCCCAACGTTTCGTCGGCTAGCGAGTCTAAGCTTCTCTCGAAAGCGTCACGAACGAGATTGAGTGACGGCACGTATGCGGATGGGGAAAGGCACTCTCGCTCAGCGATGCGAAGTATATTGGCAGCAGTCATGACCCATCCTTCCGCCGCGGCAAGGTGATTGTCAGCTCGCGCAAACTGTTCGATGAGATAGCTGACAATAACGACCAACGATGCGATTGCCCGTTGCAAGTTTGTTTTGCTCAGCCCGACGGTGCGATCTCCCGAAATGACCTCGAGGACCCGGGCGAGCTTTTCCCTCGGAAACGGAGTATCGAATGGGCCGGCGTAGATGTCGACGAAATTCCGCAATTCCTCGACAGCGGCCGGGAGATAGTTTCCTTGAGCCTTTACAAACTTCTTAAGTAATGTTCCGCGCATCCAGACTTCGAGTCGCGCAGAGCCTTTACGCTCCCAATCGTCGGCGAATTGTTTCACACTCTCGAGAGCGTCGCCGCGAATCTCGCCGTTTGTGACTAGGTGAGGGACGTGCGGTTCATCCTCACGTACTCCCGGTAGGCGTACTGGTAGGCGTACTAACTCCTCAACTTCTCCGCGAATGTCTCGCCAGCCGTTCAGGCTCAAGTCACCACCCTTAAGCTGAAACGTGCAGAGTGCTTGGTCAGCGCGACGGGCGATGACGTCCTTTCCGTGTTCGCCTCTCCCGTGCCGAGAAACGTGAAGTATGGTGTACCCCTCCGAGACTAGGACTTCGCAAAAGGGGATTTGGTAGCCAAGCTCGTTGACGCTAGTCAACCAGCTTTCGACGAGCTTCTCGTACACGCCACTCCTCGCGCTGACGATTCACTATTGCGTCCTGACGTGCTCTCAAAGTCCGATCCACCCCCAGCTGCTTCTGCACCTCAGCCGCCGTCGCGGCCAACGCCGGGCCATGGATAATCCTTGGGGGCTGCCAATTGCCTTCATCGTCGAATGAGAGCTCCATACGATCGAGCATTTCTAAGATCATGTCGGCCGTCATCGGCTTTCCTTTAGCGTCAAAGGAATTGCCAACATCATCAACACTCTTCGATATAGTCTCAAAGAATCGCGTCGCCATGCTTTCCTGAAGCCCTAACGCAATGTCATCCGCTGCCTTGAGCGATGCTCCCTCTCCTTTGAGCCGAATGTCATCGATTCTTAAGGTCGCTTCGCCACTCACCGGACTTGTAAAATTCATTTCTTGGGTGCTCCCGTCTTCGCGCGTAAGTACTGTGCAGCGACCCTCATGAATCCGAAAGGCCTTCAGATCACGAAGTACAGGCTCATCAACGGCCGCCGTTTGAACCCGCAGCTTCAGTCGTTGGAGTAGTTCGCGCTTTAGCTCGGGGTAATCTGGGAGCATGCAGACCGTGACCTTTGCTCTTGAACTCACGTGCGAGGTTCGACCTTATACTCACTCAGCATGCCCGCGAGCGTAAGATCCGCGGCATAGGCTACAATCAGCTATTGACTCGCACAACAACCGTCTCACTGTGGATATGAGCGACCAGCGCGAACTACGGATTGTATTCGGGGAGTGTCCCTTTCGTAGCTGCAAGTCAGGCGATGTCGCGTGATCTGGCGGCTCACGCTGCCGCGGATGTGGTGGGCGTGAGTGTGTGCTCGAGCGCGCTGGAGCAAGGGCAACTCCCGGTAATTCTTTATGCGCCGGAACTGGTTGGCAAACGGGGCAGGTTTTCCGCCCCGCGCACTTGAGGTTTGAAAACGAATGGCCAGGAGGCAGGATGGCGCTGCTTGCCGAACTGATCGTGGAAGAGTGGTTAAATCGTCAGGGCTATTTTACGCTGCGAGGCGTAAAGACGGGCGTTGATGAAATCGATCTTCTGGCAGTCCGGCCGGAGGATGGCAAGCTCGAATGCCGACACCTGGAGGTTCAGGCTTCGATGCGGCCCGTGAGCTATATCAGCAAGGTTCCGAAGGGCGTCCAGAAGCGCGAGGGCCGGGCGGCGAATAGCGCGAAGCGGTCAGCCGATGAGTTGGAGCTTGGTGTGCGCGAGTGGGTCAGTAACAAATTCGAGAAGGCTAAAAAGCGTGTGCTGATCGCAGGTCTTGCGCCCGGCCCGTGGTCCAAGGAGCTTGTGATCCATCGCGTGAAGTCTGTCGAAGAAGTGAACCTGATCGCCGGGCATGGCATCGTCATTCACCACCTCAGTGCCATCGTTCGAGAACTGCGGTCGGACACGTTCCGCATTGAAAGTGCTGGCGGGGCGGATTTTATGGACCTCCTGCTGATGGGCGATCACGCCGCATCAACGACGACTGTTGATGACGCACTCGCCGCCGCAGTCTACGATCCTCGACGCGATAAGCCGTAGAGGCCTAGTCGTAACGGAAAAGCGGGTCGGGAACGTGTTCAATCGCGAATACACGGAGAACATGGTCGCCCGGAAGCTGCCGCCTCAGGATGCACGACACGGTGCATGGCGCGCCGAAATGCTGTACGGCTTTGGAGAGGCTATCAGGCCGATCCTTGTGGTAATAGTCCAATGTCAGAGAGCATTGTCCGCCAACCGCTTGATCGAATACGTCCTCCAAGCGATGCCGTGGATTGGTTAAGTACGAATCCATGCCGCGGTCAGTCAGGTAAACGAGGAAAACATCCCGGGACTCTTGGGCATGCACCTGAGCCAGCCGACCGATGTCTCGAAGGATCGCGCCTGCACGTTGCGGCCGGTTCTGGCTCGCAAGCTTCACGCGATCATACTTGAACTCCAACGCAGCCGCAGGCCGCCCGCCGTTCGCGTGGACCATCGTTTCCACCTCTCGTCCTTTGCATCCGACTAGCGGTTCTTCCAAGGAGATGTCAGTGTGCTCGTAACCCCCGGCCTCAAGGAGCGCGAGAAAGAACGTGTACCGAACCGCGTCCTCGGTCGAATAGATGCCGGTGGCGAATCGCTCGGCCAGAAGTTCTGCGAAACGCTGAAAGACTGCGGGGAACGGAGGCTGGGTCACGGAAGCCGATGACAGCGTTGGCGCGGAAAGATAAATGGCCTAACACCCGTGCTGGGCTGGATGGGATTAACACAGGTGTACGCACGGGCGCGTGTGCGTTGCAATAGAGCAATGGCCAATTCGGGCTTTAGGAGCACATTTCGAGGTACCCGTTTCGGTACCCGTTAAATCAAAAGTCCGGCAGTCGGGGCCGGCAGGCGAGCGGCGATAATGGCTCCTGTCTGGCTAACCGGCCCCTTGCCGGATTTCGTGCTGTGTTTTGGACAGCTGATAAGCGTGAGGTCGGAGGTTCAACTCCTCCCAGACCCATCAAGACTTAGTCCGCCAAGATCGGGTTTTTTCATGGCCGTGCCTACATGGTTGTGCCTAGTTCTATCGTCGAGTCGCGGGAGCACAGGGGAACACCCCACTAGCTGACGTGAGTCGATAGGAGTGAGTTCCAGTGGGTTTTCAGCGGCCACTCATTTGTGCGGAAGCCGCCGAACGCGCTCCGCGATGTACCGGTAGCTGTCCTGATTCGCCCGGTGGTACGTCACCTCAACCCGCTCTCCGACCGTGAGCGACTTGAAGCCGGTGCCCTCGATGGCGGCGAAGTGAGACCAGATGTCCCAGGGCGCCGTGTCAACTGCTTCGATCACGCCGTAGCCCCTGTCGTCGCGCCAGAGCTTCACGATCCCAATCGACGTCCGTTGCGTATGCAGCGGTTCGGATGGCTCGGGAATGAGCTGGCTCAGAACGTCGCCTCGTCCGAGAAACTTCTTTTCGCCAGCACGAAGTATCCAGACGAGATCGTCCGGAAGTGTTTCCACTTTGCTGAGCTCCGCCGGCGCACCGAACGCGCGCTCCGTTGCGGTGAGTGCTCCGGCGCTGAGAAACACGTCCGCGCCTGCACCATGCGCCACGACCCCGACTTCGATGGTCCCTACCTCTCGCAGGTCGGCGCGAGCTGATGCGAGCTGCCGACTCAGGTCGGCTACGAGTCCTGCGGCTTCCGGCGATGTCATGGAAGTGGATGCGAAAGAACTCGGGCATGCGCGCACTGACCGGGCGAGTGTTGGTATCAGCCGTTCCTCGGTGGATAGACCAAGGAGTGGCGGGATCACACGAGAATCAACGGGACTCGGTGAGAGCAATCGTTGCCGGTGCTGCCGCGGCAGACTCTCCTTACACCTGTCCTTCGCCCCACGCTCCCCGTGCTACTCGCTCGTAATACTGCCGCTTGAACTCCTCCAGCACGCGCCCCGACAGTAGGTCGTCGGCAATCTCCGCGATCTCCTCTGCCTCACGCCAGGCATCGGCCAGCATCGTGAGCTCGCCGGCCAGCGCGCGGCGCTCGACGTCCTCGTTGGCCGCCATCTCCAGCGCCAGGCGGTCCACCGCGGGAAGCCGATAGAGCGGCGTGGCTTCCTCGCTGCCGGTGCCACCACGGCCCCAGAAGGAGCGATTCGCCAACTGCAGCGCGATGCGTTCGGCGATGGTACGGCCCGCCGGCTCCGGGATTCCTGCCGGGGGCGCATCGGGTAGACGGCCCCAACTCGTGCGGAGCGCCAGCGACGCGACGCGCGCGAAATAGCCCTCTTGATCGCCTGCCTCGTCCAGCTTCGCGATGGCGTGGCGCACCTCGCCGGCACTGGCGACGCCGAAGTTCAGGGTTGCCAGCAGGGTGCCGGCTGTCTGCAGCGCGGCGCCTTCGGCCAGGAGATCCATCCCGCTGTCGTGCCGGACGACGATCCGCCACGGCGCACCCTGATCGGGGCGAATGAGCTCCGCGTCGCGCAGATGCGCGTACCGGATCACCAGGCGCCGCCCGTCATCGGTGGTGCCCCTGGCCAGCACCGCACTGCCGCGGCGGAAGGTGCGCAGGCGCAGCATGGCGTCGTCGCTCAGCCCCACCGACGTGGCGTAGCTGGCCAGGGCGGAGGCCGCGGTGCGCGCCACCCAACCGGGGATGCGGCCGCCGGGCGTGGTGGAGAGCTGCTCGGCGCGCCCGCGTCGCGTGAGGCGCGTGCCGTACCGCCAGGACGCGATCTCCGGGAGCAGTGCAGGGCCGATGCGGACGAGCTCGAAGCCGTCGAGCAGCCGCGCCAGCCCCACGTTGCCGGTGGAAAAGCGCAGCCGGGTGCCGCGAAAGAGGCGCTCGCACTCGTCGATCGCTTCCCACCGCTCTTCCAGGGGCGACAGGTTCCAGCGGCCGCACCGGGTGCACACCACCCACAGCCTTCCCCTGGCCGGATCGAAGGCCAACCGGTGCCCGACGGGAAAGCTCGGGATCCGGTGATTCGCACCAAGATCGGTGTGACAAAAGAGGCAGGTGGCGTACACGGCGGAATGCTACACGCAGGCCGCGTGCGCCGCCCACGCACCGGGGGCCACCGGGACCGGGGACGTGCCGGCCCGGCGCTCCCCAACTCTGACCGCCCGCATCCCACAACCCCAACGGTCAAGCGAGCGCCCAGTTGGGGACGCGCCGCCGCCACGTCGCGAGCCCACTTCCGTCCCATGTCCCACTCAACACTCGCCGAAGCCCGGTCGTAACTGTATTGTCTCCTCACCTCCGTCCCACCCTGGATGTGAACATGCAACGTTACCGGCTGTCCCTCCTCCCCGCCCTCGCCGGTCTCGCGGCCCTCGCCGGGTCCGCGGCTGTCGCCGGGGCACAAACTCTGGATTCCGTGACGCTCGCCGGCATGCGGTGGCGCACCGTCGGACCGGCGAACTTCGAGGGCCGCGTCGCCGACATCGTCGGGATTCCCAGCCCGTCGAAGACCTTCTTCGTCGCCACCGCGGGCGGCGGGATCTGGAAAAGCACCAACGGCGGCATCACCATGCGACCGGTGTTCACCAACGAGCCCGTGGTCTCGATGGGCGCGCTGGCCATCGCGCCGTCGGACACCATGCAGGTGTGGGCGGGCACGGGCGAGCAGAACTCGCGCAACACCATCGAGCCGGGCGGCGGCATCTACAAGTCCACCGACGGCGGCATCACGTGGAAGCTGATGGGGCTGGAGAAGACGCAGCACATCGGCCGGATCGCGGTGAACCCCACCAACCCGAATGTCGTCTACGTCGCCGCGCTGGGCGCCGCGTGGAAGACCAACCCGGAGCGTGGGCTCTACAAGACCGAGGACGGCGGCCAGACCTGGAAGCTGGCGAAGTTCGTCAACGACAGGACGGGCTTCATCGACGTCGCGATCGACCCCAGGAACCCGAACGTGGTGTGGGCATCCAGCTGGCAGCGCATCCGCGGCCCCTACTTCCTCACCTCGGGCGGCCCGGGCTCGGCGCTCTGGAAGTCCACCGACGCGGGCGCCACGTGGACGGAGATCAAGGGCGGCGGCTTCCCTGAGACGGAGAAGGGCCGTATCAGCTTCTCCATATACCCGCAGAACACCAACATCGTCTACGCGATGGTGGAGGCGGACTCGCTCCCGAACCCGCACCCGAAGAAGGGCGAGGCGAAGCAGAAGCTGAAGAGCGGCCTGTATCGCACCCTGGACGGCGGCAAGACGTGGGAGAAGATGAACGGCACCGACACGCGGCCGTTCTACTACTCGCAGGTGCGCGTGGATCCGCGCGACTCCAACCACGTGTGGTTCTCGTCCACGCCCGTGCTCGTGTCGAGCGACGGCGGCAAGACCGCGCGCACGGCGACGCAGGGTATCCACGTCGATCACCACGCGATGTGGATCGACCCCGGCGACCCGAACCACTTCATCGTCGGCGACGACGGCGGCGTCTCGATCACGTACGACGGCGGCGGCAACTTCTGGTTCCCCGCCAACCTGCCGATCGCGCAGTTCTATGACGTGAGCTACGACTTCGCGGTGCCGTACAAGGTCTGCGCCGGGGCGCAGGACAACGGCGCGTGGTGCGGGCCCAGCCGCCGGAAGAACGGCCCGGTGACGAACGCGTACTGGTACACCATCTCCGGCGGGGACGGCTTCTACACCGCCCAGGATCCCAACGACCCGCACATCGTGTGGGGTGAGTCGCAGGGCGGCAACGTCTCGCGGCTGAACACCGAGACCGGCGAGCGCACGTCGCTGGTGAAGCCCTCCTGGCGGCCCCGCTACACGCAGTACGAGGACTCCATCCTCATCGAGCGCGGCGACACCGCCAGGCCCGCCACGAAGGACGTGGAGAAGAAGATCGCCGACCTGCGCTCGCGCCAGAAGGCGGACAGCGCGGAGCTGGATCTGCGCTTCAACTGGGAGACGCCGTACTTCCTCTCCCCGCACAACCCCCAGGTGTTCTACATGGCGGGCAACCGCGTGCTCAAGTCCACCCAGCGCGGCGACAACCTGTATCCCATCTCGCCGGATCTCTCCAAGAAGCAGATCGGAAAGATCGATACGAGCATGCACAAGACGGGCGGCATCACCCTGGATGCCACCGGCGCGGAGACCTACGGCACCGTCGTGTCGCTGGCCGAGTCGTACGTGCGGCCGGGCTTCCTGTACGCGGGCACCGACGACGGCAACGTATGGGTGACCACCACCGACGGCGCCTCGTGGACGCAGATTCCGGAGAGCCGCTTCGCCGGCCTGCCGGCGGAAGGCGTGTACGTGAGCCGCATCGAGCCGTCGCATTTCGATTCGCTCACCTTCTACATCTCGTTCGACAACCACCGGCGCAACGACTTCACGCCGTACCTGTACGTGACCACCGACGGCGGCCGCAGCTTCCGGTCGCTGGTGAACGACCTGCCGCGCACCAGCCCGGCGGATTTCGTCCACGTGGTGCGCGAGGATCCCTTCAACCGCGACCTGCTGTACGTCGGCACGTCGCGCGCGGCGTACGTGTCGCTGGACCGCGGGCGCGACTGGCAGCGGTTCATGAGCGGGATGCCGACCGTACCGGTGTACGACCTGAAGATCCACCCGCGCGACCGCGAGCTGATCGCGGCGACGCACGGCCGCGGGCTCTGGATCGCCGACGTCGCGCCGCTGGAGCAGATGGCCGGTGACTCGGGCCGCACGATCGTCGCGGAGAACACGCATCTCTTCCAGCCCACCACGGCGTACGAGTACGGCGAGGGTCCGGCGATGGGCGAGTCATCCAACGGCTCGGGCCACGCGGCCTTCGAGTCGCCGAGCCCGGAGTACGGTGCGCAGATCGCCTATCGCATCAGCGGGACGGGCGCCAACGCGACGGCGGCGCTCGCGGGGGAAACTACCCAGGCGGGGGCGAGCGGCGCGCAGGCGGGCGCCGAGAACGCTGCGGAGGCGCCGGCCGGCGGCCGGG
>DATEPN010000446.1:0-9216 GCA_035273225.1 Acidobacteriaceae bacterium
TTGGGCGTTCCGCGAGGGACGCCCTGCACGTATTAGGTACAGGGAACAGGGATCAGCAAAGATGACAGGCAATCGGGTTTGGAGATGCGAACAGGTGCGGGCCGGACAGGTGACGAATCGGGTTGTGTTTGACACGAAGGAACAGGCGAGTCATTTCGTGGCGCAGATGCAGCAGGTTGAGCCGGATCTGTTCTGGAGGATGGAGCCGGTGGATGCGAAGCTGGTGTGGAACTGAGGTATAGCGTTTCGCGTTTAACGTGATACGCTAAGTCGTGATTCGGTCGTTCGCGGACAAGGAAACCGAACAGCTGTACCAGCGCGAACACAGCCGTCGGTTCGCGGCAATTGAACGGGTGGCATTTCGCAAGCTGCGACAAATCGACAACGTCGAACGGCTGGAGGAGCTGGCAAGCCCGCCTGGAAATCGCCTGGAACATTTGCGAGGAGACCGGCAAGGTAAGTGGAGCATCCGCATTAATGATCAATGGCGAGTCTGCTTCGAATGGAGGGATGGACATGCCTGGCAAGTCGAGATCATCGACTATCACTAATCCTGGCTCGAAGAAGATGGCCCCACTTCACCCCGGCGAGATGCTGCGTGAAGAATTCATGAAGCCTCTCGGCCTGTCCGCAAATGCTCTGGCGCTCGCGCTGCGCGTGCCGGTCACGCGCATTTCGGAAATTGTGAATGAGAGACGCAGCATCACGGCAGATACGGCTCTGCGGCTGGCGCGGTACTTCCGAATGTCTCCTGAGTTTTGGCTGCGGCTGCAGACTCAGTATGACCTTGAACTAGCGGAAGATCGCTTAGCCGCTTCGATTCGTCGCGAAGTGCATCCGGCTCCCCGCGACGAAAAAACAGGAGAACTGAAGCCGGCCATAGCCTGATCGAGATCAGATGCCACCAACTCAGCACAAAGACTATTACGCGACGCTTGGCGTGAAGAAGACGGCGACGGCGGAGGAGATTCGCAAGGCCTTTCGCAAGCTTGCGCGCAAATATCACCCGGACGTGAATCCGGGGGATAAGAAGGCGGAGGAGCGCTTCAAGGAGATCTCCGAGGCCAACGACATTCTGAGCGACGAGAAGAAGCGGAAGATTTACGACCAGTTCGGGTTCTACTCGGACCAGATCGATCCCGCGGCGGCGGAGGCAGCGGCTCGCGCCGGGGCGAGTGCGGGGGCACGGGGCGGCGGCGTGCCCTTCGATTTTGGCGGCTTCGATTTTTCGGAGGAGGCGCCGGGCGGAGCGGCCGGAGGATGGGGGGGCTTTCGCGACATTTTCTCGGGCATGTTCAGCGGGCGGGAGCGGCAGGCGCAGGGTCCGCACGCGGGCACCGATCTCGAGTACCAGGTCAATGTCGATTTCTGGACGGCGATCCGCGGGGGCACGGCGCGACTGGAGATCCAGCGGCAGGAGAGCTGCCCGACGTGTCATGGCCGCGGCAGCCAGAGCGGGACGCAGACCTGTCCCGAGTGCCACGGCTCCGGCCAGGTGACGCAGATGGGCGGGCGGATGAAATTCAACATCCAGTGCCCGCGCTGCGGGGGCAGCGGCAAAGTGCAGAACGCGTGCCCGACCTGTCACGGCGAGGGCGTCGTCTATCGGACGGAGCCGCTCGAGTTCCGGATCAAGCCGGGCACGCGGGATGGGCAGCGCATCCGGCTGGCGGGTAAGGGCAATGCGGGCACGAACGGGGGCACAGCGGGCGATCTGTATCTGATCATCCGCACGGGACCGCATCCGGTGTTCACGCGCCAGGCGGACGATATTTACCTGACGCTGCCGATCACGGTTTCTGAAGCAGCGCTGGGGAGCCGCATTGAAGTGCCGACGATCGACGGGCGCGCGCAGCTGCGCATTCCGCCGGGCACGCAAAGCGGGCAGAAGCTGCGGATGCGCGAGCGGGGTGTGCCGTCCGCGACGCGCGAAGGGGTTCGGGGCGACCAGATCGTGACGGTCGAGGTTGCGGTGCCGCAGGTGCGGGACGAGCGCTCGCGCGAAATCCTGAAGGAACTGGCGAAGCTGAATCCTGACGATCCGCGACAGGCCATTTGGGCGAAGGTGTAGGGCGCGGACAGAATTGATCTCTGTGGTAACGCAGAGCTGCGGCGCATTGCGCTTCTAATTACGCCCGGTTATACTCGCGACGGTCTTTCCGACCGACTTCTCCACAACCTCTCCATTCCACTCGCTCGATGAAGGGAGCATGTCATGCCGTTTGCACGGCCGTATGAGACGTTCGAAGTTCGCCAATTGCTGCAGAACGCCGAAGGGAATGCCTCGCCGGTAACCGGAGTGGGCGCGCATTCGCGTGGACTGCACGCCCAGAGCACACCCGGCGGGGTGGGTGTGAACGATGCCGACATGCTCCTGCGGACGCACAAGCAGGTGGGCGAAAGCAACAATCAGTTCAAGAACCGCGGAGGAGCGGTGCAGACTTCAGCGTTCCGCAACCTGCTGCAGCAGGCCGATGCCGCCGCCCAGGCGCTGAACTCGATCATCGGCTATCGCGCGCTGCAGGTATTCGACAATCCGGCACACGCCGGGCAGAACCTGCGGATGACCCTGGAGGTGACCGGGATCAAGGAAGCCGGCTTTGTGGCTGGCTCCGCAGTGCAAAAGATGGCGACCATTCACAAGACGCAGGCAGCGGTGAATCGTCCGGGAGCGGCGGGAGTGCGCCTGATCATCGATCGCGCAGCCGGGGGAGGAACTCTGCACATCCAGACTTGCTTCCCTGTCGATTCCCTGCCCGGCGGCAGCCATTTTGAAGTGAAGGATATGGGCAACAACACCACGGTCGCGGTGGGCTGACGCGCTGATGGTCTGATGGGCGGGAAGGCAGCCTGGAAAATCAGGGGTGGTGAGGATGCAAGACACAGCCGTTCTGTCGAACCGCGGGCCAGCGGGTCTGCGGCTGGAGACAGAACGGCTTGTCCTGCGCGAGCTGACGGCGGCTGACGCTCGGGCACTGCTGCCCATCCTCGGCGATGCCGAGAACATGTGCTGGTATCCACGCGCCTTTACGGCCGCCGAGATTGAGACAGGCATTCAGCGGCAGATGGCGCGGTACCGGACAGGGACTGGCCTGCTGGGCATGGTGCTGCACGCGACGGGAGAGTTGATCGGCGACTGCGGGCCGGTGTGGCAGGAGGTCGAGGGCGTTTCCGAACTGGAGGTCGGGTACCACGTGCACCCGGCGTTCCAGCGGCGCGGGCTGGCGACGGAAGCTGCGCGCGCGGTGCGCGACTATGCGTTCGCCTCGCTTGGGGTCGACCACATCATTTCGATGATTCGCCCGGAGAATTTGCCGTCGCGGCGCGTGGCCGAGAAGAATGGCCTCAAGGTCGATCGCGTCGTCTTCTGGCGCGACTACGATCATTGCGTGTATCGGCTGGCGCGGGTGGATGTGCGCTGAAACCGCTGCTGCCAGGACGCGCTACTTTCGATTTCGCTCCGAAGATGCGATCACGGCGGTAGCGTCGGCCGGGGAGGAGATCGCCTGGATTTTTTCGATCGCCCACTGAATGCTGCCGTCGCCCGGATCGGCTGCCTGGATACGGCGCAGGGTGGGCAGAGCCGATGCATCGCCCTGAAAGGCGACGATCTCCAGCAGACGTCGCCGAACCGCTGGTTTGGCCGCAGGCAGCGCACTCTCGAGCGCGGGAAGGATGGAAGGTCCTGCCTGGATCAGCATCCACTCGGCACGGTTCGCTGCAAGGGGATCGGAGGAGAGGGCGGCGATCGCCGGCCGGGGATCGGCGGCGATGCGATCCCAGAGCTGAAAGGCTGCGACCAGGCCATTGACCTGCGAAAAGTCTGCGTCGGGGCGGAAAGCTTCGAGTTCCAGGGCGCGGGTGGCAGCGGGATCGTGCAGTGTGGCGAGCGCCTGGACCATCTTCATCTGGCAACGATAGTAGCCGACAGTGACGTCGATCTCCGCCTGCGTCAGTTTTGGCTTTCCCTTCCCTGCCCAGCGATCGTAGTGCCGCCGGGCGAGGGCGACTTCGGCGCGAAGCTGCGCAGCGATGGCGGCCGAGGCGAGGTGCGGCTGGTGTGCGGCCAGGGCAACGGCAGCGGGGCCGCGCACGGTAATGTCTCCGTGCTGGAGGAGCCTGAGCATCGGCGCCGGATCCACTGGACCAGGCATGCGGCTCAAGGCCATGAGCGCTTCGGCGAGCACGCCGGAATCGGAGTCGTGCAGCAGAGGAATTACGAGAGAGGCTGGGGCGCGCAACTGGCCGAGGGCCCAGGCCGCATTCGCGCGAGGCGCGGGTGCGGATGCCTGCAGAGCCGGGGCGAAGGTCGACCAGGCCGGCGTGGGATGCGCGGTCACTAAGGCGATGGCAGCGGCACGCGCGATGCGGCGGTCGGGGTCGAGGAGCCATTCGGCAAAGTGCGGGGTCAGCGGGAAGCCCTGATAGCGGCTGAGGGTGAGGATCGCTGCGGATCGGGCGGGCGCGGGACCTTTGCCGGCCTGGGCGATGAGCGCGGCGAGTCGTTGTTCGACGGGACGGCCGACGGCATCAGCTCCGAATCGAGGGTAATCGACATTGATCCCGTCTACGCCGGCGGCAACGGCGGATTTCATGGAAGCGAGGTCGAGTTCGTGTCCGTTGGCGGAGAAATTTGCGATCACGCGCTTGCCCTGCGCATGGAGCATTGCGACCTGCCGCGCGGCCAGACCCGGCTGAAGCCATACGTCGCGGGCGCCGATGTTGGCGTGCGGGATGAGGCGCCGGACCTCTTCGGAATCGGGCGGCCACCGGACCTGATTCTCCATGCCTTCCTGACGCAGGGCCGTGAGGATGTCGGGAACCAGTCCCGGAGTTTTGATATCGAGGATCAACGCAATGTGGCGATCGTGGGCGAGCCGAAGAGCATCCCGGAACGTGGTGAGGTGCAAACCGGCGAAGCGCGGCGACATCCAGGCGCCAAAGTCGCGCAGTTGGAGATCGGCGTAGTCCGACTGTTCGACTTCGCCAATGCCGTCGGTGAGGCGCTCGAGGAAGCCGTCATGGTCGAGGACGAGGACACCATCAAGGGTGCGCCGGATGTCCACCTCGACGTAATCGCATCCGAGGAGCGCGGCCTGATCGAGGGACTCCAGGGTATTTTCGGGCAGGTCTGCGTTCGCTGTGCGATGGCAATAGAGGTCGACGCGGCGGGGCTGTTGCTCGCAGCAGCCCGAGCCGGCCAGGAGAATCAAACAGACGACGGCAAGCAGCAGATGGGCTGGTTTTCGTACATGAGCCTGGTTGTATTCGTCAGGGAGCGCGTGCATGAGCATCGAGTATGGGGCGGCGAGGACGCGCAGTTGTTTGTGATTTGTCATTGCGTTGTATCGATTGCGAAGCAGTCTGGCAGGTTTAGCCTGAAGGGTCTGGATTGCTGCGCGGTTCGGTATTGGTCTGATCGCGCCAGATACGAGGAAACAGGACAGAATGCCATCGTTGCCGACGCTTGCCCGCGAATTTTATGAGCGGCCTCCGGACGAGGTTGCGCGGGCGCTGCTGGGGAAAGTGCTGGTGCGGCGTCATGAAGGCCAGCGGCTGGCGGGGCGCATCGTCGAGGTGGAAGCCTACCAGGGGCTGGATGATCCGGCTGCGCACGCGTTCGCCGGCAAGACGCCGCGCAATGCTGTGCTCTTCGGGCCGCCGGGAGTCGCGTATGTGTACTTCATCTACGGGATGCATTATTGCCTGAACATCTCCTGCGAGCCGGAGGGGCAGGCGGGGTGCGTGCTGCTGCGCGCGCTGGAGCCGCTGGAGGGACTGGAGACGATGGCCGAACTGCGCGGTCTGGATGCGGACGCGCCCGCGCGGCTGCTGGCGTCAGGACCGGGACGGCTGTGCCAGGCGCTGGGGATCACGCGCACGACGCACAACGGCATCGATGTGACGAGCCGCCGGACGGGACTGCACGTGGAGGATGATGGCACCACGCCGGAGAAGATCGAGGCGCTGCCGCGGGTGGGGATTCGCAAAGCGGCGGAGCGCCCGCTGCGGTTTGTGATTGCCGGGAATGGCTTCGTCTCGAGGTGACAAACCCGGAAGAGAGATTGTGTAAGATGGCGGACAACATTGGTCCGGAGTCAACTCCCAATTCCCCAGGAAACCGAAAAGATGCAGAGCAGGTGGTTTGCCGCAGGAGTGTTCCTTACGTCGCTGGCATTGGCCCTATCGACGCAGCCTTCCTTCAGCCAGGAGAGTGCGCCCGCACAGCAGCAGGAGCAGGGCGCGCCGCAGCAGCAACCAGAGCAGGGAGCGCGTCCGCGCCGTCCGCTGCCCAAGCCGACTAACCTTCAGGTGCTGCCGAAGGATATTCAGCCGGAGCAACTGGTCCACATCATGCGCGGCGTTGCGGGTGCGCTGGGCGTGGAGTGCAGTTTTTGTCACGTGCCGGGACCGAAGCCGCGCGAGATGAACTTCGCCTCCGACGAGAAGCCGGAAAAGGCGACAGCGCGCATCATGTTCCGGATGACGCAGGCGATGAACGACCAGTACATGTCGCAGATCCATGATCCGGATGCGACGCCGGCGGACAAGCAGGTGACGTGCGGCACGTGTCATCGCGGGCACAAGATGCCGGAGCACTTCGTGCCGCCGCCGGAGCATCACGGACCAGGAGGCCAGCCGCCGCAGGGCGCGCCGCCGCAGGGGGCGCCGCCGCAGGCCACGCCGCCGGGACCGGGATTCTAGATTTCCATCAGGAAATGCAGGTCCTTCGACTTCGCGGCCTTGCCGCTTCGCTCAGGATGACACTTCTTTTTGATCAGCGGGGCGGAATCAGGATGTTGTCGATGAGGCGCGTGGAGCCGATCCAGGCGGCGATGGCGATGAGTGCGCCTTTGCTGATGTCGGGAATGTCGGCCAGCGTGTCGGGATCGACGACGCGCAGGTAGTCGAGGCGCGCTGAAGGCTGCTCCGCGAGTACGCCGAGTCCGGTGGCGATGAGGGCAGCGGCGCTGGTTACTCCAGTTGCGATCTGCTGCTCGATGTGGCGCAGAGTGCGGCTGAGGATCAGCGCGCGGTGACGATCGTCCGCGGAGAGGTAGCTGTTGCGGCTGCTCATGGCGAGGCCATCCGGCTCGCGCACGATGGGGCAGACGACGATTTCCAGGGGGCAATTGAGATCGCGCACCATGCGGCGGAGGATCGCCACCTGCGCGGCGTCTTTCTGGCCGAAGAAGGCCCGATCGGGCGCGACGATGTTGAAGAGCTTGGCGACGACGGTGGCGACTCCGCGGAAGTGGCCGGGGCGGGAAACGCCGTCGAGGCGGTCGGAGATTTCGGCGACTTCGACGAAGGTGGTGGCGCCTGGGAGATACATCTCGTCGAGCGCAGGCGCGAAGAGGATGTCGACATTTTCGGCGCGGAGCAGGTCGCAGTCGGCGTCGAAGCTGCGGGGGTACTGGGTGAAGTCCTCGGTGGGGCCGAACTGCTTCGGGTTGACGAAGATGGTCGCAACCACGACGTCGCAGGCAGCGCGCGCGGCACGGATCAGCGAGAGATGCCCTTCGTGGAGCGCGCCCATGGTGGGCACGAGTCCGACGGTGCGGCCCTGTGCTCGCGCGGCGGCAACGGCAGCGCGGGTTTCAGCAATCGTGCGGACGATCTGCATCAGGCGCGTCGGGCGATGGTGGAGCGCTCGAGGACGGCTGCGGTTTCTTTCGGCAGATGATAGCTCTCGCCGTCGCTGGGGAAGCTGCGCTCCTGGACATCGCGCCGGTAGCCCTCAATGGCCTCGCGGAAGATCGCGGCCGCGTCGGCGTAGTGGCGCGCGAATTTCGGCGGCGGCGTGAAGCTGAGGTTGACGAGGTCGTGGAAGACGAGGATCTGCCCGTCGCAGTCGGGTCCAGCGCCGATGCCGATGGTGGGGATGCCGATCTCCGAGGTAATGCGGGCGGCGACTTCGCGGGGGATGCCTTCGAGGACGAGGAGCACGGCGCCGGCGGCTTCGAGCGCGTGCGCGTCGTGGAGGAGGCCCGTGATTGCGGCTGTCGTTTTGCCCTGGACCTTGTAGCCGCCCATGCGATGGACAGACTGCGGCGTGAGACCCAGGTGGCCGACGACGGGGATTTCGGCAGCGGTAATGGCTTCGACGAGTTCGGCGCGGCTGGCGCCACCTTCGATCTTGACGGCCTGGGCGCCGGATTCCTTGACGAAGCGCACGGCGTTGGAGACGCCGTCGGCGATGCTCGACTGATACGAGCCATAGGGCATGTCGGCCACAACGATGGCGCGGCGGACGGCGCGGCGCACGGCGCGGGTATGGTGGAGCATTTCGTCCACGGTGACGGGCAGCGTGCTCTCGTACCCCATGACGACCATGGCAAGCGAGTCGCCGACGAGGATCAAGTCAATGCCGGCTTCGTCGACCAGGCGCGCGGTGGCGTAGTCGTAGGCGGTGAGCGCGACGATGGGCTGCCCTGCTAGTTTCTTTTCCTGAAGAGATTGAAAGGTGACCGGAACCGGTCGGTCGGAATCACGGAATTGCGTGACGGACATGGTGCCTCCAGTGTGGCTCCTCTGGACTGCGGAGGATGCCACCCGTTCCCAATGCCTCAGACGATACGCCTCTCGGTCTGAGCGGGCAAGCTGCGCAGAGCTTCGGTCAGAGCAACTCCGGGCCATTGACCTGCTCCCATAAATATGGGAATCTCAGGATGTGAAGACTACGCTCGAGATTCCGGACCCTGTCTTTCGCCGGGCGAAGTCCGTTGCCGCAGCGCGCGGTATCGCTCTGCGCGCGTTTGTGACCGAGGCGGTCGAAGAGAAGCTGGCGGCCGTCTCTCAGCGCGAGGAGAAGCCCTGGGTCAGACTGGCGGGCGGACTGAAAAACCTTCACAAAGAAACAGCCCGCATCAATGCGATCATCAAAAGCGAGTTTGAACAGATTGAGCCTGAGGATTGGGAGTGATCCTCGACACCAACGCTCTTTCCGCAGTAGCCGATGACGATGCGGGGGCTGTTCGTATCTTCAGCGAGGCGGGAAGCATTGAACTGGCGGTCATCGCCCTCGGCGAATACCGCTTCGGCATCGCGCACTCGCGGCGCCGTACAGCATACGAAAAGTGGCTCGAGGAACTGATCACCGCAACCCGAATCCTGCCTGTGGATGAGGGCACCTCAGCCCATTACGCCCAGATCCGCGCCGAATTGAAAAAAGACGACCGGCCAATCCCCAGTAACGATCTCTGGATCGCTGCA
>DATEPN010000447.1:0-7261 GCA_035273225.1 Acidobacteriaceae bacterium
GCCCCGCGAACCTTCGCCGCACCCGGCCAGTACAAGGCAACCGCCACCGTCATGGACCAGTTCGGCGCCACCAGCACCACCTCGACCACCTTCAGCGTCGCCGGCGGAACCACCCCGGCAAAAATCGCGTCCGCGCCGCAGCAAAACCAGCAGCAGCAGCACCAGCAAAGACCGTTGCAGCCGATGCGACCACAGTCCTGAGCGGGCGGCACGGGCCGGCGCATCGAGCCGGCCCACGACGAAGGCCCTCCTGGCCTCCTGCGACCTCCGCCGTCACGCCGCATCTAAACAAAAGAACGTCCCGGCACACCCCTGCGTGATTGCACGCTCGGCCGGTGCCGATATCGCGCGGACACCGCGTGCGTTACACTAGATTAGGTAGATTCCGCACCCCCAGGAGATTGCTTCATGGCCACCAGCACCGTACCCTCTGTTACCCCCGAGGCTCCGAAGACCACACCCGTCCGGCTGACCGACAGCGCCGTGAACAAGGTGCGCGAGATCATGGCCACGCAGGATCCCCTGCCCGCCGGCCTCCGCATCGGCGTCGTGGGCGGCGGCTGCTCCGGCTTCCAGTACTCGATGTCCTTCGAGAACCAGTCCGGCATGATGGACAAGGTCTATGAGTTCAACGGCCTCAAGGTCTTCGTCGACTCCACCTCGCTCATGTACCTCAACGGCTGCGTCGTCGACTACGTCGAGACCCTCGAAGCCGCCGGCTTCAAGTTCGACAACCCCGCCGTCAAGAGCACCTGCGGCTGCGGTTCGTCCTTCCAGGTCTAAGCTCCCGGGCCAAACCCGGACAAAAAAGGCCCGCCCTCCCGTCCCGCGACATGCGGCACCAGGAGAGCGGGCCTTCCTCTTTCCTGCTGGCCTCCTGCAGAAGTGCTTGTTCTCCACCATCAGATTTCCTGTTGCAATCGAGCTGCTTCGGAGCTAAAGTCTTCCGAATCTCCCCACGCTGGTAACGCGCACGGATCCCCAAAAGCTGGAGGACCGACCATGCGACTGAGCGTCAAAGCACTCGTGTCGTTCACCACTGCCTGCCTCAGCTTGACGGCCTTCTCCATTGGCGTGGCTCATGGGGCAGACATCCGCGACATCTACCCGGCCGAATTCACTGCTCTTGATTCACCTCATCTCTCTGCTCAGGACGAGGCGCGGCTGGCTGCGCTGGAGAAACGGCTGCAGCAGGCGCAGTCCGACAATGACATGCCCGCTCAGGCGCAAACACTGGAGTCGATCGGCTTACTGCGTTACGCCGCTGCCCAGTTCGAGGAAGCAGCGGCGGAGTTCAGCAAAGCCATTGTGCTCGATCAACGCCTCCAGGATCAGCGCGCTCAGGCCACCGTGCTCGTTGAGGTCGGATCTGCTTACGTGCAGATGGGGATGCAATATGAGGCGCTGGATTCCTATCAGCAGTCACTGCCGCTTTGGAGACAACTCGACCGCGTGCGCGAGGCTGCAACGATGGGAAAAATGGCAGAGGTGCTTCGCACTTTGGGACATAACAAACAGGCACTGCGCCTGGATGACGAGGCGCTTCCGATCTTTGCCGAGGCGGGGGATAAGCGCGGTCTGGCTGCTGTTCTCAATAACATTGGGCTCGTTTGGATGGCAGCGGGAAACAAGAAAAAGAGCATCGACTTTTTCAGCCGCGGCTTTGCTGTCTACCACGATGCTGCCGACCAAAGGGGAGAGGCTGCAACCCTCAATAACCTCGGCGTGGCCTACAGCAGATCAGGCCATCAGCGCAGAGCGCTTGCCGCCTTCGACCAGGCGCTTGTTCTCCAGCGCCTGCTAGCCAATCGGATGGAACAAGCCGCGATCCTGCAAAACCTGGGAGTGGTTTATTCCTCGATGGGACAGGCGAACATCGCGCATGGTTTCTATGACCTGTCATTAACCATTCATCGCGAACTGGGCGACAATCCCAGTCAGATCAGTACTCTGCAGGAACTCCTCATCTTTGCTGCGCAGGAGCCGGACCGCAAGGCAAAGCAACTCAGCACTCAGGAGCTGGCGGAAGCGCAAGCCAGACTTGTGCTGGCCCATTAGCCCATCCACTTGCCTCTCCCGAAGCCTCGACGCCGCTCAGCCGCCGGGGCGAAACGGACAAGCAGCCGCCCAAATCTCGCCAGCAATAGTCGCGCAGGATGGATCGATGCGCCCGCAGGACGCGAATGCGCGTCGGCACCAAGTGGTTATGGCCTTAGCTTCCAGCCCTTGTATCAGGGCACGAATTCAACCGTACCGATGATCAGCCACAAAGGATGGGGGGCTTTAGCCCCTGAGGGTAGTCTCTCGGGACCCTACTGCGGATTCACCGGCGCCGTCGTTGGCGGCTGCGGACTCGGCGAAGGGCTCGGCGACGGCGAACCCGATCCCCCCGACTGCCCAAAGCCCGATCCACCGAACCCGGACTGCCCGAATCCCGACCCGCTGTTCCCAAACCCGCTCTGCGGACTCGTTCCGCCCATCACGCCGCCCGGCACGCCCCCCGGATTCCCGCCATTCCCCATCGGATTGCTGCCGCCGAACATGCTGGCCGCGGCCTTCATCTGGTCCTCAACCGGGTCGTAGTTGAACTCCCACTTGTTATAGCGGTCCTGCTTCTTGTAGACCACGATCGACGGCTTATCCAGCGGCACCGTAAAGCCCACAATCGGCCCCTGCCCCCCGCCGAATGACGTGGCCGTACCCGTAGTACCGCCCATTCCAGCGGTCCCCGTCGCGTTCCCACCCATCGGCGAACCGCCCATCGGCGAACCACCCATTGGCGAACCGCCCATCGGCGAACCACCCATTGGCGAACCGCCCATCGGCGAACCGCCCATTGGCGAACCCGTGGAAGACCCGCCAAAGCTCGAGCCAGAGCCGAAACTGGATCCCGAGCCGAGGCTCGATCCCGAACCCAGGCTGGACGATCCAAAGCTCGACCCCGAGCCGAGTCCCGAACCCGCCTGCCCGCCCATCGGCGACGTCGTCCCGCTCGTCCCCGCCGTGCTGCCCGACATCCCCGGCCCGCTCGCGTTGCTCGAATCCGCTGCCACCGGCACGCCATTCGCGTCCTTCGTGACGTTCGTCCCCGCATCCGGCGCATACATCCCGCCGATCATGTTGCCCATCGCGACGGCCGCAATGGCTCCGTTCGCCCCCGCCGTCAGCGGCTGGCCAAAGAAGCCCAGCGGACGCACGTGCGCCTTCCCGTAGTACACCGGCTTCCAGTCGTCCTTGCCCGTCTCCGGATCCTTGTACTTCTTCCGCAGAAACCGCATGTTATTCGTCTCGACCAGCTGATCGATCGACGTCGGATACCGCCCAAATTGCCGGTAATACAGCTGGATCGCCCGCTTGTACTGCTCCCCGCGATGAATCGTCTCCAGATCCTTGTCGCGCTGGATCGAGGCCGCAATCTTCGGCGCCGCCACCGCCAGGCTGATCAGCATCACCAGCGTCAGAAAGATGACCGCGATCAGCACGTAGCCGTCCTCGCCCTCTCCCCGGACCACCTTTGTATCAGGGCACGACTTCAGTCGTGCCGCAAGCGCCGCAACTCCCTGGGGCTTTAGCCCCTGTGCAGCAGAACCGGGTTTTACAGACGCAAACCGCATAAATAGTGGACGCATCAGCTCTGCGAAAGAGGCAGCGTCTGCGTGTTGTTGTACAGCAGATCCGTCACCTGAATCGAGAGCGGGTTAATCTTGTCAATCTTGTAGTGATGATCCACCACGTCGCCTTCCGACGCGATGAACACATCCGTTCCGTGCAACAGAAACGCCTTCTTCACCCCATTATTCGCCTGATACCCAAAGAACGTCAGGTCAATCGGCGGCGGAGGCGGCGGGCCCTGCGGCGCCTGCTGCTGCTGGCTCACGCGCACCGGCGCAATCACCCTCTCGATCTTCGGCTGCGCCGACTGCATCGAAAAAATATTCCTTCCCGTCCCCGCATACACCAGCGACTCCGCGCCCGCCATCAATTCCGGATGCAGCGTCGGATCCAGGCTCTCCAGCGACGCCACCTTCTTCGCGTCCGGGCCATTCGTCTGCGTTGTCGATCGCCGCTCGGCCGGCGTCTCCCGCGCTGTCGTCGCCGACCGCACCGCCTGCGCCTGCGGTGCCGGAGTCGAACTCCCGCCCCACATCGTCGAAGCGAAATACCACAGCGCCCCCACCAGCACCAGCAGCAGCACCACCAGGATCGCCAGCTTCCGCTTGTTTTCGAAGCCCGTCTTCATGGCGTCTCCTGATTCGCAGCCGCATTGCTGGCCTGAGCGTTCGTCGGCATGTCCGCCGCGTTCGACCGCAGGTACGTCGTCAGCCGCATCCGCAGATTCACCAGGCCGCCCTGCTGCCCGGTGAACGTGACCCCGTCGATCAGGAAGAACACGTGATTGTGATCCCGCTCAATGTCGTTGATGAAGTGCATCATCTCCGTGTACGGGCCGCTCAGCCCCGCATCGATCCGCACTTCCGTCAGCCCCGGAATCGCCGGCGCCTGCGCAAACGCCGACCGCGTCAGCCGCACGTGATCCTTCTCCGCCGTCCCGTCCAGTTCCGCAATCACCGTCGAGTAGTTCGGCGCAACGCGCGCGTCGTAGAACTTCTGCGCCTCCCGGTCCGCCGCCTGCACCTTCTCCGGCAGGCCGTTCAGGTGCTTCATCTGCCCCTGCAGCACGCCGTACCGCACTTCCTCCTGCGTGAATTCGTTCGACTCCGCCGAGCGGATCGCGCTCCACGCCAGCGCAAACCGCACGCCGATAAAGATCACCCCCGCCAGCACCAAACCCAGCGCCAGAAAATGCATGTTCAGTTTCGTGAAGAAGCCGCGCTTGTTCATGGCTGGCTCCCTCCCGGCCCCGCAGCAGAAGGCTTCTGCGCACTCGGCCGCCTCGGACCCAGCGGCTTCGGACCCGGCGTCGCCGGACCTGCCGGCTTGGCACCGGGCGCCGCCGCGCCCGTCGGTGTTGCCGGCCGTTTGCCCTTCACCGGATGCTTCGCCACCGGCGTCTTCTCTCCCGCCGCCTTTACCGGCAGCGGCAGCGGACGATAATCCGCCAGCACATCGAAGTTCACATTGTTCCCCGTGCTCGCGTCCTGCACGTTGCCCGCGCCCGTCGCCGCCGACTCCGACGCCAGCCGCGGATCGGCAAAGTGCTTCGACCGCTCCAGATTCCGAATCAGATCCAGCGCCCGATCCCGCGCTCCCGTCACGCGCAGCCGAATCGCCACATGCCCATCCGGCGCGATGATCGGATCGATGCTCAGCACCTGCACCCCCGTCGGCAGCACGTTCTCGAGGTCGGTCATAATCGCCGTCCACGAGAACGCCTTTTCCTTGAAGACGTTGTTCAGGTAATCCGATTGCCGCAGGATCGCCGCGTCCTTCGGCTGCTGCATCAGCGCCTGATAACTCTGCCGCTGCGCCTCCAGCCGCTGCACATTGCTGCGCACCGTGTGCACCTGCGCAATCTTCTCCTGCGCCTGCGTGCTCTCCTGCCGATACAGGAAGTACAGCGCCACGCCCACCAGCACGAGGATCGCCGTCCACGTCCGCAGCCGGTTATAGACCGGCCCCAGCTCCACATACGGATGGCTGGCAAGATTGACGGAGATTCTCATTGGCTCGCCAGCGCCCCCGTCACACCCGCCGTCAGTCCCTTCGGCACATCCGTCGCCATCGTCGCGCCCTCCGGCAGCGGCACATCTTCAATCGGCGGAGCCGGATCGACAAACCGCAGCCAGCGCGACTGCCGCGCCGCCTGCGCCCCGCCCGGGCCCGCATAGGCCAGCTTCTCCGGAGTCGCGCGCAGCGTATCCTCGTACCACGCCAGCGCTGTAATCACCGCCTGCGCAATCTCCTCTTCCCGCGCAAGCCCGCCCCCCGGCGCAAACCCGGCGGCAGGCGCAAACCCGGCCGCAGGCGCAAATCCGCCCGCAGGCGCAAATCCGCCCGTAGGCGCATCGTTCCCCAGCGGCAGCTCGCCGGAGAGATCCACCGTCCGGTGCAGCAGCATCTCATCGCCTCTTGTAACCGCCGTGGTTACAGAGGACCGCAGCTGATTCACCAGCAGCGTCGCCCCTGCGCCATGCAGCCACGCCGCCACCGCCAGCGTGCTCGGCAGCACCGCGCCCGGCTCGTACCCGGCATCGCGCACCGCGCCCTCGTACTCCGCCAGCACGTCGCCCGGCATCGCTGTCACCAGCAGATTGAGCTGATTTCCCTTCTGTCCCATCACCTGATAACTCACCGCCGCCGCTTCCACATCGAACGGCACCATCTTGCGCAGCCGGAAGCGCACCACCGGCATCGCCTCGTGCCGCTTCGAGGGCAGCGTGTCGAAATCCAGCAGCAGCACGCGCGCCGCCGCATCCGGCACCACCAGCGTCAGGTCGCGATCCTTCGCGTTCGTCGCGCTCAGCGCGCTCTCCAGCGCCGACACCACAGCCGTGCGATCCGCCAGGTTCCCCGCCTTCAGCCCCGGCGTCACCGCGCCCGCCGGCAGCGCCGCAAACGCCAGCACGGCATCCGTCCTGCGCTTATCGCCCGAAGCCCGCCCGGCAATCACGCCCTCCGGACGCACCTCGCACGCCAGCCGCGGACGCGCGCTGGCTGCGGGCTTGAATTTATCGGAAATTCCCGCCACTATCGCGATGCCTCCGATCGAATGGGCACCCGCTTGTCATCCTGAGCGTAACCGAAGGTGGAGCGAAGGATCTGCTTCATCTCGTAATCTCGTCCGGCGCGAAGCGCCGCTCGAATTTCCATACTCTTCCGCAGGGAGGCAGCGCGCATCAGCGCGATGCCTCGATAAACGTAACCTTATTGATCTCTTTCAGCGTCGTCAGCCCGCGGCGCACCCGGTCCAGCGCCGATTCCCGCAGAAAATGCATCCCTTCCTGCTGCGCCAGCCTGCGCACTTCCGAACTCGGCCTCTTGTCCAGAATGATTTCCCGGATCGGGTCCGTCAACTCCAGCAGCTCGTGAATCGCCGTTCGCCCGCGATACCCGGTCCCGCCGCATTCGATACACCCCGCGCCTTCGCGGAACGGGAATCTCCCCCACTCCGCCGGATCGAGCCCGCTCTGCAGCAGCGCCTCCGCGTCGTACCGCACCTCGCGCACGCAGTACTCGCAGATCGTCCTCACCAGCCGCTGCGCCAGAATGCAGTTCAGCGCGCTCACAAAGTTGTACGGCTCCACGCCCATATTCAGGAAGCGTCCCAGCACGTCCACCACGTTGTTCGCATGGACCGTCG
>DATEPN010000448.1:0-8208 GCA_035273225.1 Acidobacteriaceae bacterium
GCAATCCACCGGAAACCTGCTTCGCCACACGCCGCGTATCCGCCGGCTTCACCACCACCAGCCGCAAATTCTTCTTCGCCGCAAACCGCGCCCGCGCCTCCGCCGTGAACCCCGGAGCCGCAATCGCCTCGACAAACAACGCCGCCATCTCCTCCGCCGCGTTCCCGTCCACTTCGCGATTGACGCCGATCACCCCGCCAAATGCCGACACTGGATCCGCCACCAGCGCCTTCCTGTACGCCTCCAGCACATCGGTGCCGGTTGCCGCGCCACACGGGTTTGTGTGCTTGATGATCGCCACCATCGGCTCTTCGAATTCCCGCGTCAGCTCCCAGCAGGCATCCAGATCGACCAGGTTGTTATAGCTCAGTTCCTTGCCCTGCAACTGCTCCGCGCCCGCAATGCCGGTCCCCGATCCATCCGCATAGAGCGCCGCCCGCTGGTGCGGATTCTCCCCATAGCGCAGCGTTTGTGCCAGCGGATAGCTGATGCGCAGCGCCTGCGGAAATTCATCGCTCAGCTCGACCGCCTCTTCCGGCCCGGTCCTCTCGCTCAGCAGTACGCGCTCCAGCGTGTTCGCAATCGCGGTGTCGTACGCCGCCGTCGCTGCAAACGCCTTCTGCGCCAGCTTCCATCGCGTCCGCAACGTCAGCGCGCCCTGATGCTCCTGCAACTCCTCGGCCAGCGCCGCATAATCCGCCGCAGCCGTCACAATCGCCACATCTTCGAAATTCTTTGCCGCCGAACGCACCATCGACGGCCCGCCGATGTCGATATTCTCGATCACCTCGTCGAGGCGCACGCCCGGCTTCGCAGCCGCCTTCTCGAAGGCATACAGATTCACCACCACCATGTCGATCGGCGCAATCCCGTGCTCTGCCGCCGCCGCCCGGTGCTCCGCGTTGCCACGGCGATGCAGAATGCCGCCGTGCACCTTGGGGTGCAGCGTCTTCACGCGCCCCTCAAACATCTCCGGAAAACCGGTCAGCTCCGAAACATCGCGCACCGCCAGTCCGGCATCGCGCAGCGCCTTTGCCGTTCCGCCGGTCGAAACCAGTTCCACGCCGAACCCCGCCAGCACGCGCGCAAAATCCACCAGGCCGGTCTTGTCCGTGACGCTCAGCAGCGCACGGCTGATCTTCTTTTCACCGCTCAAAGTTGTTCTCCGGAATTGCCGCAGAAATGAAGGCTTACAGAAAAATTGTAAACACAACAGTGCCGCCGCTCAGCGACGCTGGCCTCAGCGCCATCGAAAGCCAGCCGCGCAGTACGCCGGTGACCTCTGCAACGCGACGTTCGTAGGCACGCGTGTTTGTCACCGCGCCGACAGAACGATACGTTAGAGCTATGGACGCATTCGACGGAGAGCGGCGCCACGCGCCTCAGCCGGAGATCCTTCCGCCTGGCGCCTGGGATGAGCCCCAGCCGGCCGAGGAGCCGCGTGGCTGGTATCCGCCTCCGCAGCCTCCGCCGCGCCCGCAGCGCACCCAGCGCCGCCACTGGGCCTCAGCTCCAGCCACCTACTGGCTGGTCGGCATCAACTTCGCCGTCTACCTCTTCACGCTGGCGCAGAGCCACACCCTCACCGGCCCTACCTTCCAGGACAACCTCTCTCAGGCGCTGCTCTGCAACGGCGGCGCCGTCCTCGTCTGGAATCAGTGGTGGCGCGTCTTCACCGCCATCTTTGTCCACTTCGGCTGGATCCACATTGCCGCAAACATGTGGTGCCTGTGGAACCTCGGCCTGCTCGGCGAGCCGCTGCTCGGCGAATTCGGAATGGTCGCCGCCTACATCCTCACCGGAGTCGCCGGCAATCTCCTCAGCATCGCCGTCCATCCCGGATTCCCGCCCGACCTCGGCCTCGCGCCTGCCAACGGCGTCCTCAGCGCCGGCGCATCCGGTGCCGTCTTCGGCATCGCCGGCGTGCTGCTCATGGTGCTCCGCTCCCCGCTCATTCCCATTCCGCCGATTGAGACGAAGCGCCTCCGCCGCAGCGTCTGGCAATTTGCGCTCATCAACTTCATCATCGACGCCGGCATCTGGGTCGCCCACACGCGCCTGCAGATCGACAACATGGCGCACCTCGGCGGATTCCTCAGCGGAATCGTCTTCGGGCTGCCCCTGCTGCCGCGCATCGGCGCGCCCCCCACCGCGTTCACGCGCAGGCGTGGCCTCACGGTCGCCGCCATGACCTTTGCCCTGCTGCTGATCGCCTGGTGGCTGCGCGCATACCACCTGGCAGCCACGGTCTGATCGGGCCGTCGTCCTCAGTCAAATTGTTGGGGGAGCAGCGTGGCGCATCGAGTGATGCGCCTGGAAGCTGGGCCTACCGTGCCGCGGTTGTCGCGAACTTCTTGACCATCGCCAGCAGCAGCTTGCGATCGCTGTCATTCAGATTCGTCGAGTAGCGGCGGATCTGCGTCAGGAACCGCAGTTCGTCATCGGAAAGCTTCTGCGACTGTAGTTGCCGTCCCAGCGTGTCCTCGGCGAACAGCTGAGCCAGCGGCAACTCCAGCGCACCAGCGATTTTGGCGAGAGTATCGAGTGAAGGTACGGTGTGACCGTTTTCAACGCGAGATAAGTAGCAACGCAGAAGCCCTGTACGCTTCTCGATATCCCCCTGGGATAAACCTTTCTGAAGGCGGTAACCGCGAATCGTCGTTCCAATTTTCATATATTTTTCTGTAACCGTGCTTTCTCCGTACAAGCCAAGGACAGGATTTTTTTTGATATTGGCTGCATAGTTAACACGTTCAGAAACCGCCACGCAAGAATTATTTTCGAGAGCTGCATCACAACAGCACAAACTAAAGAGTGTTACCCGCGGAAGAGTACAGTTACCTTTGGAGCAGCAAGTGGCATTCTGCGCGGCTTTTCGGCGCAGAATGCCGCAACATCGCCCTTCCCGCGCTCCAGCATCGCATTGTCCCTGCGGTAACCTGCCGAGGTTCGCATCACGCCTGCGGATGCAATTGCTCCCGCAGAAATGCCCGCGCGCGCTGCTGCGCGTCCGCCGCATCCGCTGCTTTGTAGCCGCCCTGATTGTTCGGATTCTCGAAGGCGTGTCCGGCGTCGGGATAGATCTTCGCATCGGCCGGCTTGCCCAGCGACTTCATCGCCGCCTCGAAGGCATGCACGTCGTCCGGCGTAATCCCGCGGTCCAGCCCGCCAAAGTTCCCCAGCACCGCCGCATGAATGCGCTCCAGCGCCGACTTGTCCGTCGGCAGCGAACCATAATTGATCACAACCGCCTTCAGATTGGGATCAGCGACCGCCAGCTGCGCCGCGTACCCGCCGCCCATGCACCACCCGATCGCGCCGATTCGCGACGCATCCACTCCCGGTTGCTTGGCCAGCCACGCCGCAGCCGCCGTCAAATCCCGCACTCCGCGATCCTGCGGCAGCCCGCGCATCAGCTCGTGTGCCATTTCCGCATCCGTCGCCACCTTGCCTCGATACAGGTCCACCGCCAGCGCAACATATCCCTGCTCAGCAAAGGATTGCGCCTGTTCCTTGATCCAGTCGTTCAGGCCCCACCACTCGTGAATGACGATGAGCCCCGGATACTTGTCCGGATGCTTGCCGTGCTGCGCCCCAGCCTTCGGCTGGAACAGCAGCCCACCGACCGTCTCGCCGCCGCTGGGAATGGTGACAGGCTGGCCGCTCTGGGCCCTCAGGCAGGCGGGTGCGACCATCAAACCAAGCAGAACCGGGAGAAAGCGAAGCGCAAATCTGGTTGTCATGGGGACTCCTTCCGGGCCTCATGTATCGCAGAATTTCGCAGCGTCGGCAACTCCGGACCGCTCATGCACTTCCCGCCGCGCATCCGCTCCTGCGATTTCAACATCGCACCATCAGGACCGGTTTGACCCCGAGGAGCCGCTTCGTGCCTTGGCATTCGTTTCTTTCGGCCCCCCCTGAAGCCAGATCCGCCGGAGTGCAGCCCAGGAGCCGTTTCGCCTTCACCGGTCCCCGACCGCGCCGCCGGCACACCTGGGCTCGCTGGCGTCATCGTGTGCGCCGCCGCTGGCGAGAAGCCCGCTGCCTCTCCAGCATTGTCTGGCATGAACTCCTGCGCACCAAGGCCTTCGACGTTGCCGGCGGAGTGGCTTTCTGGGCCATGCTCTCCATGGTGCCCCTGCTCATGATCCTGGTCTCGCTCTTTTCCCTGCTCCCCGTAGCCAGCCTCATGCCGCAGCTTCTCGGCCTCATGGCCATTCTGCTGCCGCCCTCCTCCCTCGTTATGGTCGAAAGGATGATCGGCAAGCTGCTGGAGCCCCACAGCGGCATGCTTTCTTTCGGAGTGATCAGCTACCTCTGGTCGACCACCGGCGGATTCACCGCGCTCATCTCCGCGCTGAACATTGCCTACGACGTCAAAGTCGAGCGCTCCTGGATTGCCGATCGCATCATGGCCCTGATCCTCACCTGCACCAGCGGCGGCCTGATCACCATCTCGCTGCTGGCCATCATCGCCGGACCTCAATTCGCGCACTTCGTTGGTCAGCTGGTCCCGGTTCCGCCGCCGCTCGAGCATCTTTGGCCCGTGCTCCGCTTCAGCATCGTCTTCGTCAGCTTTGTGCTGGCGCTGGAACTCATCTACTTCCTCGCCCCCAACATGAGGCAGCGCTTCACCTCAACGCTCCCCGGCGCCCTCGTTGCCATTGCCGCGTGGTTTGCGAGTTCCTGGGTGCTGGCGTATTACCTGAACCACTGGGCGAACTACTCCCGGCTCTATGGCGGGATGGGCGCCCTGATCGGCCTGATGCTGTGGATGTACATCACCGCGCTGGTGATCCTGATCGGCGCGGAGCTCAATGCCGAGATCGGCAAGCGTCGCGACTCGCTCTTCCGCCGCCACCTGCAGGAAGCCTACGGCCGCCGCAGAGGCAGACACGGCCGCAGGCACATGCCTGCCGCCGCCTGAACCCGCTCTGAATTGAGAAGAGACCTACTGCGGTGCGCCGGCTTCCGTCGCTCCGGCCGTCGGAGTCGGCTCCAGGGGCTGCTTCTGCGCGAAGTAGCTGCTGTCCCACAGATTCCGATAGAAGACGCCGGTCAGCTCAGCCGCCTTCGGGCCAAACGTGGGCCGTCCGCCCTCCAGGAAGAACACTGCCACGATGCGCCCGTACTGCGTGTCCGCATAGGAGGCGAACCAGCCGAAGCGCGTGCCGTCATCCGAGCACGTGCCGGTCTTGCCCAGCACCGGAAACTCGTTGAAGTTGGCCCGCAGCGACCGCGCCGTTCCGTAACGAACCGCCGCCTGCATGCCGTCCTGAATCTCCGGCAGAATCGGCCCGATGTTCAGCGTCCGCTTGATGCGGGGATGAAGATTCAGCGCCTCGTCCGGCGTTGTCGGATGCTGCAGATAGTAGAGCGTTCCGCCATTGGCAATAGCCGCCACCAGCGCGCCCAGCTGCAGCGGAGTCATCGAGATACCTTCGCCGAAGGAGCACATGCGGCCTACGCCGCCCTGGCTCGCCGGGATCGGCTCACTGGGATAAATGCCAGGCTTCTCGCCTGCAATGTTGTAGCCCGCCAGCTCGCCCAGCCCGAACTCCGTCGCGTAGTGATGCACGCGCTCAAATCCCAGCCGCCGCCCCAGCGTCTCGAAGTAGAGATTGTTCGAGTGGGCCAGCGCCTCGGTCATATTCAGGTGATAGTGGCCGCCGAGATTCACCGGCGTGTCCTTGGTGACGATACCCTCTTCCAGTGCCGCCAGCGCCACGGACAACTTAATCGTCGAGCACGGTTCCGCTCCGCTCGAAAGCGCCAGCTTCTGGTTCACCATCGCCAGAATGCGCCCATTCGACGGATCGATCGCGACCACCGTCCCGTTCATGTCGCCCAGCGCGGCAATGGCCGCCTGACGGACGACCGGGTCCTCGCCGGCCGTGACATCGCCTGCGGTTAGGTCTGTGTTGGCGAAAGAGCTTGCGGTAAACCGCTCATAGAAGCGGTGCCGCCGATGCCGGCGTACGGTCGTGTACGATGCAGTCCGCAGATGCGCGCCGGTGGTCCGGCTGCTGTGAGCCGCTGTCCGATGCGCGGTGCTGCGGTGCGTTGTCGTGCGATGCGCTGCAGTGTGGTGCGTCTTCGCGCGTCTGTGCAGGGTGCGGTGCGTTGTCGTAGCCGTGGAGGCCGCAAAGCTAAGCGGCTGAACTGCAAAGACGGCTACGAAGAGAAAGAAAAAGAGTCGTCTCATCCGAAATCTCTCGTGCGAAGATCCAGACAACCTGCCCCGTTCGTACCGCAGAAGACCGCCTGGTGGTGAAATGCTCGTCCGTGTTGTCGGGCCGGACCCGAACCACCGGACCGCCCCACCATCCCATCCAGGTGATTGAAAACAGGCCCCATTGCAGCAGTTGCCCACCGCCGCTGTGCACCTGCTTGGATGGCGCGCAGGTACTGTGGGTTCACTATAGCCGTAAAGTGTTGCCTGTCCAGTACATTATTGCAGACCTGGCATACCTCTTTTCGGTGATCCAGATTACAAACCGCCCTTTCTCATGAAAGCCGGGATATCCAGTTCATCCGGCTGCTCTTCGTAGATCGCTGGGGGCGCCGCTGCCCTCTCCGCTTCCACGTTTTCCTCAGCAATAGCAACAGTTACCGGCTGCACTGGTTCCCTTTCGGTCACCGCAACGGGCTCCAGCCGCAGGGGTTCCACCTCCGTCCGCGGCTCGGTGAACACGGAAATCACCTCTCGCGCCGTCACCGGAACGAACACCGCCGGAGCCGGAACGTTGCTGGCCGGCTCATCGTCGTCTTCGCTGGCGAACCGTGGCGCCGGAGGCCGGCCCTCAATCCGGGCCTTTTCCGGACGCGCCGAACTCAGCAGCAGATCCCGGCGCTCCGGCGAACCCTGCTGTTTGAACCCGGTGGCGATCACCGTAATCTTCACGTCGTCGCCCATCGACTCGTTCAGCACCGCGCCGAAGATGATGTTGGCGTCCTCGTGTGCCGCGCTCTGGATCAGCGTCGACGCCTCATTGACCTCGTTCAGCTTCAGATTGCTCGAGCCGGTGATGTTGATCAGGATGCCGCGCGCTCCGTCGATCGCGCCCGACTCCAGCAGTGGCGACGCCATCGCCGCCTGCGCTGCCTCGACCGCCCGCGTCGCGCCACTCCGCACCGCCGTGCCCATCACCGCGTAGCCCATTCCCGCCATCGTCGTCTTCACGTCGGCAAAGTCGCGGTTGATGATCCCCGGAATCGTGATGATGTCCGAAATACCCTGCACGCCCTGCCGCAGCACGTCATCCGCGATCCGGAACGACTCAAAGAACCCCGCATCTTTCGCGACCGCCAGCAGCTTTTCGTTCGGGATCACGATCATCGTGTCCACGCTGTCGAGCAGCTCCTGCATGCCGCGCTCGGCCTGCATCATCCGCCGCTTGCCTTCGAAGGCGAACGGCCGCGTGATCACGGCCACCGTCAGCGCGCCCATCTCGCTCGCCAGCGACGCAATCACCGGAGCCGCGCCGGTTCCCGTGCCGCCGCCCAGCCCCGCCGTCACGAAGACCATGTCCGCGCCCTCGAGCGCCTCGATGATCTTCTCCGAATCCTCCAGCGCCGCCCTGCGTCCCACGTCAGGATTCGCGCCCGCGCCCAGCCCGTTCGTCAGCTTCACGCCCAGCTGAATCTTGATCGACGCCTGCGACAGGTGCAGCGCCTGCCGGTCCGTGTTGGCGGCGATAAACTCCACGCCCTCCATGTTGGCGGCGATCATGCGGTTCACGGCGTTCCCGCCGCCTCCGCCCACACCGATGACCTTGATCCTGGCGCCACGGGGAATTTCGTCGAGGTATTCAATGCGGATGTCTTCAGGCTGGCTCATCGGTTCCATAGCTAAATACTCCCTGCGAAGATGGCGCGCAGCTTGGCGCGCAGACCCTGGTTTTCCTCCGCACGGGTCACGCTGGTGCGGTGGGCATACAAAAGCGATCCGATCAGAACTGAAAATTCCGGCGCCGCCAGTTCGTGCGGCATATGCGACAGCGGCACCGGCGACGCAATCCGCGCCGGCACGCGCAGCAGGCTCTCCGCCGTGTCCAGCAGGCCCGGCATCCGAGCGCCGCCGCCGGTGAGCACGCATCCCGCGCCCAGCGCCTCCAGCACGCCGCCCTGGCGCAGGTTGTCGCGCAGCAACTGGAACAGCTCGCGCGCTCGCGGCTCCAGAACCTCGCTGATGAACCTCTGCCGTAC
>DATEPN010000449.1:0-2171 GCA_035273225.1 Acidobacteriaceae bacterium
CGGCATGGAAGGCGTATTCAACACGCAAAAGGGCGCGCCCATTGTGCTGATCGGACAGCCGGATGAGCAGGCGCAGAAGATCGACAACCCTCTGGTCGTCAACGACGTGCTCAGCTTCCTGATCTACGGCACCACGAATGCCGAAGTGAAGGGCCTGAATGACTTCCCTGAGGATCAGCGCCCCTCGGCGCTGCCGCTGCTCTATTACAGCTACCACATCATGGCGGGCCTCGGGACATGGTTCCTGCTGCTGATGCTCGCCGCGGCTTTCCTGCTCTGGCGCGGCAAGCTGTATCGCGCCCGCTGGATCCTCTGGCCCATCCTGCTGAGCTTCCCGCTGCCGTACATTGCGAACACCGCTGGATGGATGACCGCCGAAATCGGCCGCCAGCCCTGGCTCGTCTACGGGCTCATCCGCACCTCGCAGGGCTATTCCACGCACGTCTCCGCCGGCAACACGCTCTTTACGCTGCTCGGTTTCCTCGGCATGTACTCCGTGCTGTCGATCCTCTGGATCGTGCTGGTCTACCGCTTCATTCGCACCGGACCGGCCGTAGCCGTTCCTGAGCCCGAACCTGAACCCGCGCAACTGGCTGCTGTCTAGGAGAGAGGAGTGAACACGATGGGATTTGTCTGGTTCTGGATCGTCGCGGTGATGATTGCCGCCTACGTCGTGCTCGACGGCTTCGACCTCGGCGTCGGCATCCTCGCTCCCTTTCTTGCGCGCACCGAGAGCGAGCGCCGCATGCTCTTCCGCTCCATCGGTCCGGTGTGGGATGGCAATGAAGTGTGGCTGCTCGCCGGCGGCGGCACGCTCTACTTCGCCTTTCCGCTGCTCTACGCATCCTCCTTCAGCGGCTTCTACCTTCCGCTCATGATCGTGCTCTGGCTGCTGATCTGCCGTGGCGCCAGCATTGAATTGCGCATGCACATCGATCATGGCGTGTGGCGCAGCTTCTTCGATGGTCTCTTCTTCGTGTCGAGCGCCCTGCTGGCGATCTTCTTCGGAGCCGCCCTGGCCAACGTGATTCGCGGCGTGCCGCTCGGCGCCGACGACTACTTCTTCCTGCCGCTCTGGACCAACTGGCGCGTCGGCCCGCAGCCCGGCATTCTCGACTGGTACACCGTCATCGGCGGAGTCGTGGCTCTGGTCGCGCTCGCTGTTCACGGAGCGCTGTGGCTGGTCATCAAGGCTCCGCAGGAGCTGGAAGCGCGGGCCCGTCGCGTCGCGACGACCCTGTGGTTTGCGCTGCTGCTGGTCACCTGCATCAGCCTTCCGGCGACGATTGCCATTCGTCCTTCGGCTCTGGACAATTACAAAGCGCACCCGGTGCTCTTCATCATCCCGCTGGCCGTTGTCGCTACGCTCATCGCGACCCTCAGCTTCACGAAGCAGCGGAAAGCCGTCGCCGCGTTTCTCTCCTCGAGCCTGTATCTGGTTTTCATGCTCGTCGGCGCTGCCGTCGGACTCTATCCGACGCTGCTGCCGTCCTCGAGCGATCCTTCGCGCAACATCACCATCGCCCGCGCCCTCACCGGTCCGCACTCGCTGCACGTCGGACTGGTCTGGTGGTCGGTGGGTATGGCCATTGCCCTGGTTTATTTCATCACTTCCTATCGCCTCTTCCGCGGAAAGGTTTCCGCCGAAGCAGGCTACGGTCACTAACGGACTCATAAGGAGCATCCCCCACAATGGCTTCCATTGCACCGCCGCCATCATCCGAAACCCCTGTCATCATTGATCCTGCGCACGACTTAGTCAGCATCCGCCGTAGTCCGTTGGCGCCCATCTTCACGCCGAAATCCGTCGCCGTCATCGGCGCGTCGGAGCGCGTGGGCAGCGTCGGCTGCACCGTGCTCAGCAACCTCATGGCCAGCCCGTTCGGCGGCCCGGTGTGGCCGGTGAACCCAAAGCGCCCCTCCGTACTCGGCCTGCCGGCATACAAATCGATAACTGAGCTCCCGGGCGTTCCCGATCTGATCGTCGTCACCACGCCCGCCTGCACCGTGCCCGCCATCATTCAGGAAGCCGTCGACGCAGGCGTACCCGCCGGCATCATCATCTCCGCCGGCTTCAAGGAAGTTGGCGAATCGGGTAAGGAGCTCGAGCGGCAGATCGCGCAGATCATCCGCGGCAAGATGCGCATCATCGGCCCCAACTGCCTCGGCGT
>DATEPN010000450.1:0-8414 GCA_035273225.1 Acidobacteriaceae bacterium
GTGTTGACCACATTGAGCGAGAGCTGATCCCGGCTGCTTTTATCGACAGCATCCTTGAGCTGCTTTGCCAGATCGAGGAGATGATTAGTATCTTCCACAATCTGTTTCTGGCGAAGGGCTTCGCGCTGCTTCGCCATGGCGTGCAGCATATGCGCCTGGTTCGGGTCAGCCGGACCGTTGTTGAAGACCGGCGGCGCGCTGCTGTCGTTGGAGATCGTGCCGCCTTCATGGAAGACGCGCCATCCCTGGTTCGAATTCGTGCCCGAGGACTGCTGCGCGAGCGATACCGGGGCAAAGATCGCAACGAGGAAAGAGGAAACGAGAAGGGGGCGAACGATCCGGAGAGTCCTGGTCATAACAGTCTCCTGCGCAGGCCGGTTTCGCTACCGGGGCCGGTCCGTTGGCCGCTATTATAAGCCGCTTCCACCAGGGTTTTGTCACGCGATCCCCGGTATTCTTTGAGCCATGAATGTTGCAGTGCTTCTCCTGGCCGCGCGGGATTTCTTCCGCAGCCTGGGCGATAAGTATCTCGCCCGACTGCAGGATTTTCTGCAGGACCTGCCCCGCCTGATCTCGATCGCGCTGATGTTCTGGGTCTTAATGGCCCTGCTCAAACTGGTGACCGGACGCATCCTCCACATCGCCGAGCGGCAGTCGAACTCGCCGGCCCATCTGGCGCAGGTCAGGACCCTGACCTCAGTGATTCGGGCCACCGGAATCGGCGTGATTGTCGTCCTGGCTGCCTTGGAAATCCTGCCGATCTTTGGATTCAACCTTGGTCCGCTGCTCACCAGCGCCGGTGTTGCAGGCGTGGCCATCGGCCTCGCCGCGCAGAACATCGTGAAGGACTGCTTCAACGGCTTTTTGATCCTCGTCGAGGACCAGTACAACGTCGGCGACCTGGTGACCATCGCCGGGCTCACCGGAACGGTCGAGGCGATGACGCTCCGCCGTACCCAGGTCCGTGGCAGCGACGGCACGCTCTACATTGTCCCTAACTCGCAGATCACGACCGTCGCCAACCAGACCCGTGACTTCACCGTCGCGACGATCAACGTCTCGGTGGATTTCTCCGCCAATCCGGATGATGTGATGAAGTTGCTGCGCGAGGTGGCCATGAGCGTGCGGGACGATCCGAAGTACAGCGGCGTCTTCCTGGCCGATCCGGTACTGCTCGGTGTGGATTCGATCAAAGGATCCCAGGTGGTTTATCCGGTGCAGATCAGGACCAAAGCGAATCAGCACTGGGCAGCGCAGCGGGAGACGCAGCGCAGGATCAGGCTGGCGCTTGAGGAGCATGGAATGCTTCCCGGCGATCCGATGCGGGTCTACCACCACAACGGCTCCCGGGCTGTCCCAGGACTGGAGGAACCCGCCCAGGCCAGGGCAGATCCGACGGCGGCGAAATCTACAGAGACGAACCCGTTTTCAGGTGAAGGCAGCTAGGCCAGGACTCTCCGGTAGAGATTCACGCTCCGGGAATTTCGGCGAAGGTGAGATTTTCGGCGCTGCTGCCGTTCTTTTCGCGCCATTCATCGAAGAGGCGCCCATAGCTGAGCGTGCTGAATTGCGAGGCATCGATGCCGAGCTTGCGCCCAGTCTCGTCAATCCAGTCCTCGGGCCCTTCCAGCTCGGCGTAAACGCCGATGGGCGTCTCGTCGACCACGCAATGTCCGGTCGCATCGGAGTACTCGGTGCGCCATTTCTCGTAAATGAACGCTGGGGCATAGCCCAGCTGCGTAAAGATGTGCCCGATCGCCTCCCCGTCGGCAACCGAGGTTTCCGTCTCGTCGCGGTGTTTGTGGCGGGCGGCCGGATCGTGGTTGTTCGGCAGGCACTTGTGCGTCACCTTCCACTGGCCGCCGTAGTTCCTGACGCGCAGGATGGCCTGTTGCGAGCGCAGGCGGCGGTCGGGAGTGTCATAGAGCACGTTGCGCTCGAAGGTGCGCGGCGTCTCTTCGTGGAAGCCGTTCTGCACAAGCCGCCGCACAAGATCGGCAATGTCGGCGACGGGGAACTTCACTTCGATTTCCACCATACTCATACAATTCGAGTATGCATCCACGGGAGGAAGACGCACCAGGCGCACAGCCGGCCATCAAGACACTCAGGCTCGTGGCGGATGCGAATGATCCGGACAGCCGAGGCTCCAGAGATTCGATCGCCCGGGCCGCCGAGATTCTGCGCGCCGGGGGAATCGTCGCCTTCCCGACGGAGACTGTCTACGGCCTGGGTGCCAACGCTCTGGACGCGGCGGCCGTCGCAAAGATTTTCGAGGCCAAACAGCGTCCGAGCTGGGATCCACTGATCGTCCATGTGGCGGATACAGCGGCCGTTTCGCAGATCGCGGAGCACATCCCGGACAACGCGCGGCGGCTGATGGACGTCTTCTGGCCGGGACCGCTGACCCTGCTGCTCCCGAAGCACCCGCGGGTTCCGGAGATCGTCACGGCGGGGCTTCCACGGGTCGGACTGCGGATGCCGGCGCATCCGGTGGCACATGCATTGCTGCTGGCCGCGGCGGTTCCCCTCGCCGCACCGAGCGCCAACCTGTTTGGACGGACCAGCCCCACGCGCGCCGACCATGTGGCTGAGGACCTCGACGGCCGGATCGACGCCATACTCGACGGCGGCGAGACTACGCATGGAGTGGAGTCGACGGTCGTTGCCGTCCGCGAGGATGGATGCCGGGTTTACCGGCCCGGAGTCATTACGCTCGAGCAGATCCGCGCCGTGTGCGTCGGCGATGTGAGTCTCCAGAAGGCCGGCGTTCCGGGAGACGAGCCTGCAGAATCCCCCGGCCTCTCACTGCGGCATTACGCCCCGCGCGCCCGGCTTGTGCTGGTCGATGGAGAAGGCGAAGCGCAGAAAAAATCCTTCGGTGAAGCTGCGCGGCTCTGCGAAGAGCAGGGTGAGTCGGTCGGGCTGATGCTGCCCGACGCGTTTCAGACCGCGGTGATCGGGAGAGCGGCGCGCGTGTATCGCTGGGGAAAATGGACGGATCAGGAAGAACTGGCGCAACGGCTCTTTGCCGGGCTGCGCTGGCTGGACGCCGACGGAGCCACAGTCGTCGTGTGTCCGGTGCCTGCGGGCCCCGGCATTGCGGTGGCCATTCGGGACCGGCTGGTCAAGGCGGCCAGACAATAAAATCCTGGCCGGCTCTCGGCTTGGATCTTAACTGCTAATGGATCTACGAGATGCAGCCGAAAGCTCCACCTGTCATTGCTGGTTTTCGCCGGCCTTGTACAAGTACTTGATGCTGGATTTGTAGATCAGCGCACGAGTGGCCGTCTCCGCTGGACGTGGTCCGGCGGACCGGATCGCGGTGCAGCGAACCTTAATCGCGTTTCGGTCATACCACTCAATGACGCCCTCGATGCGCTCGCCGTCTTCCAGCACAAACACCATCGGCGTCTGTGACTGCATCTGCTTCTGGAAATAAAAGGCCTCGGCATGCGAGACCTCCTGGCTGGCCTGCGCCGGCTGTGCACCGGAGTGCCACTGCAGGAACGGCTCCTCGCGGCGGGCGAAACGCCTCTGGCTGAGAGCCCGGTTCGGCAGCTTGGGGCGGATGAGTTTCCGGGGACCGATGACGTCAAGCTCGCGCGGCTCAGGAGGCGGAGCTGCGGGTTTTGCTGGAGCCGGGGCAGGCGCGGCTACCGGTTTGGCGACAACGGGACCGAGGGCGGCAGAAGCTCTTTCGAGCGAATTCTTTGGGGCGCGCAGCGTACGCACCGCAGAGGGTAATTGAGACACGGGAGCCTTCCTTTTCGGACAAAGCTGCCTATCTGATGCGGGAAAATGCCGCCGCGTCGCTCGGCAGGGGAGTACTTCTGGAAACGATAAACGTATCGTAGCCTGGTGCATTGTCGGAGTCCAATTACACGAACCGCGGCTGCAAAATAGCGCAAGATGACGCTTCGCTCAGACGCCGGTAAGCTGGGCCGCAAAGCTGTCGAGGGCAAGCGAGCGCAGCAGGTTCCGGCGCATGCCGGATTCGACCTGGCGTAAACCGCGCGCCGCGTTTTCGATCCACTCAACGGAGACTTGCGAAGCCATTTGCGCTAGCTCCCGCTGGAGATCGATGTTGCGGAGATACTGCGGAGTTCCCGCCTGGAGCAGCAGCAGGTCTTCGAGCAGGGAGGCGGCAGCGCGGAGTAAGCTTTCGGTCTTTTCGGCGCCCTCGGCTCCGGCGCGGTAGCTTTCCGTCGCGCGGAACAGCGCGGAGTAGTCGGGCTCCTGCACGGCAGTGCGCAGCAGGAGGAGAGCGTCGGTCCGGCTGGCAATCCAGGCAGGCAGATCAAAGCCGAGAGCGCGGCCGATCGCGCCTTCCGCCAGACGGGCAACCAGCGAGCGTTCCGCCGGCTTCAGAGTCGGGCGGCGCTCGGCGAGCAGGCGCTCGATCTGCTCTGTCGGAATCGTCCCGAGCCGGAAGATGCCCGCGCGGGAGCGGATCGTCGGGAGCAGTTCACCGGTGTTTTCCGCCAGCAGGATGATCGTAGCGTGGGCTGGTGGCTCCTCAAGCACTTTCAGGAGCGAGTTCGCCGCCTCCTTCATGAAAGCCGCACTCGTGAAGATGTAGAACGCGCGCCGCGCTTCCGACGGCATGCGGTAGATTTCCCGGATCAGCGTGCGCACCTGGCCGACCTTGATGAGCAGTTGCGGCGGATCGGGCGGGATGACCAGGACATCCGGGTGGGTCTGGATGAGGATCCGCGTATCGCGTTTGTCAGCGTCGCGCATGTCTTCGCGAGCGGCGACGGCCTCGGCGACGCGGGCGTCCAGGTCGGCGGCTGCGCCGATGCGCTCGCAATTCGAGCAATGGCCGCAGAAATCCGGCAGACCGTCCGTCTCGGTCGGGTTCAGGCAGTTCGCAGTCTGCGCCAGCATGACGGCCAGCGTGTACTTCCCGGCTCCTCGCGGTCCGGCCAGGATGACCGCGTGTGGCAGGCGCGCAGCGGCAATGGATTCGCGCAGGTGGCGCGCCGTTGTTTCGTTGCCGAGAAAGTCGCGGAAGGACACGAGAACAGGGTACAGGGGGACTGGCCGTCCAGGCGAGAGTTCGTCGCGTGCGTCCCCGCCCCGCAGGCCAGCCTCACATCACCGCATTCTTCGCGATGACCTCGCGGTAGAAGTCATACGAAAGCTTCGGAATGCGCTTCTGCGTCTGGTAGTCCACGTAGGTAATCCCGAAGCGCAGGCTGTATCCTGACGCCCACTCGAAGTTATCCAGCAGGCTCCAGAGGAAGTACCCCTTCACGGGAACCCCTTCCGCGATCCCGCGCTGCAACTGGCCGAGGTAGTTGCGCAGGTACATGATGCGATCGCTGTCGAGGATGCGGCCGTCAGGACGAACCACATCGGCCGAGGAGCAGCCGTTTTCCGTGATGTAGAGCGTCTTCACGCCCCACATGCTGGAGACGAGTTTCGGCGTCCAGTAGAGCGCCTGCGGATTCATGAAGAGCCACTCCGAAGCCATGTGCGGATAGCTCGCCGGACGCGGAATCATCTCGTATCCCGCGGGCGAGTTGGAGGGAATCGCTTCGCGGGTGGTGTAGATGTTGATCCCGAGAAAATCGATCGGCGACGAGATCGCCTTCATGTCCTCAGGCGTGAACTGCGGCGCGTCGGCGCCCAGGTTCTTCAGATACAGGTCGGTGTAACGGCCCTCCAGGATCGCCGTAAGGTACTGCGCATTTTCCTCGCGCAGGGCAGTCTGCGCCGCGCGGATGTGGGCTTCATCGTCCATAGCCGGCATGGCGCCATGGACGTCTTCGGCCAGGCCAACCTGAACCGGGCGCTTCGCCGCAGCGCGAATCGCCTGCACGGCGAGGCCGTGGGCAAGCACGGCGTTGTGCCGCGTTTGCATCAGCTCTTTGCGCGGGAGCCTCAGGCCCGGCGCCGAGCCGCCCGTGCCGTATCCGTCATCGATGAACGAGTCAAACTCGTTGATCGTCATCCAGTGGCTGATGCGGTCCGAAAGCTGGCCGGCGGTATAGTGCGCATAATCGGCGAAGGCCTGGCTGGTGGCCCGATTGCTCCAGCCTCCCTTGTCCTGCAGCGCCTGCGGCAGGTCCCAGTGGAAGAGCGTGCAGAAGGGCTCGATCCCGGCCTGATGCAGCGCATCGGTCAGGCGCTTGTAGAAGTCGATGCCTTTCTGGTTCGGCGTGCCGGTGCCCTGCGGAAAGATGCGCGTCCATGCAATCGAAAAGCGGAAGCCTTTGCAGCCGAGCCGCTGCATCAGCTGAATGTCCTCTTTGTAGCGGTGATAGAAGTCATCTGCCACGTCGCCGGTGTCGCCGGCGTGTGTCTTGCCCGGCGTGTGCGAAAAGGTGTCCCACACAGACGGCCCGCGGCCATCCTCATGGACGGCTCCTTCCACCTGATACGCGGCCGTCGCCGTTCCCCAGATGAAGTTCTGCGGGAAGCGGCGCGGGATGGGTGGCGCAGTCGATCCCGTTTGCGCGGCAGCGTCGAGGAGTGGCGAAAGCGCGGGCGCGGCGGCAAGAGTAGCGGCGGACTTCAGGAACGTTCTTCTTCGCATGCGTACCTCGTGGGTTGAGGCTGGAAATTGCCGAAGCTTCTATTTCGGGAGTTGCTTTTCTCCTGAAATGTTGAATTCGGCCGTTTGCGTCTCGCCGTAGCCGGGTTGCGATCCCCCTGCATACACCGTGTAGCGTCCGGGGACGATAACGCGATTGCCCTGGTCGTCGACCTGAGCGATGAAGCGCGGATCAATGGTGAACTCCACCTGGGTCGACTGCTTCGGGGCAAGGTGAATCCGCTGGAATCCGGCGAGTTCCCGCTGCGGCGTTGCGTCGCGCTTCGGCTGAGTAAGGTACAGCTCAACGACATCATCGCCGGCGACAGAACCGCTGTTCGTCACCGTGACCTGAACCTTCGCCGGATCGCCGGCGTTTACGGTCGTTGGACCCTTGAGTCCCGAATAGGTGAATGTCGTGTAACTGAGGCCGTATCCGAACGAGTAGAGCGGCTTCCCATCGAAGTAGCGGTAGGTGCGATTCTTCATCGCGTAATCGGTGAAGTCGGGTAGCTGGCTGAGCGACGCGTAGAAGGTCAACGGCAGGCGGCCGGCAGGATTGTTGTCGCCTGCCAGCGTCTCCGCGATCGCGGTGCCCCCTTCTTCGCCCGGATACCAGGCTTCGAGAATGGCGGCTGCGTGCTCAGCGGCCCAGTTCACCGCGAGAGCGCTGCCGTTCTGCAGGACGACAATCAGCGGCTTGCCGGTCGCTCCGAGCGCTTTGAGCAGATCCTCCTGCGCTGCGGGCAAATCAATCGCCGTGCGATCGCCGCCCTTGAAACCTTCGAGCTGCACCGGCATCTCCTCGCCTTCGAGTGAAGGCGAGAGGCCAACGCACGCAACAATGACGTCCGACGCCTGCGCGGCTTTCACGGCCTCGTTTCGCAGAGCATCCGCCGGAGCCTGCCAGGAGAGATCAATGCCGGCGCTGCCGGTCCCGTGGAGGTACTCGAGGCGGATGGCGTGCGGCTGGGTGTTGTCGAAGTGCAAGGCCGCGTCAAACGCTGCGCCGCGTTCTCCGGTCGATTTTTCCGTGCTGCTGACAATCTCTTTGCCGTCGAGATAGAGCCGGAAATGCTCGGCGTTCTCGCAGGCGTAGCAGTAATTAATGCGCACGCCGAGTTTGTAATCGCCGGGTGCAGGCGGAACAAAGCTGCCACTCCAGCGAACGGAATAGTTGTTGCGCTGCAACCCGGAGACCGGGACGACCTTATCCCAGTTGAAATTGACGTTGCGGTCGGTGCGCGTCAGCACCGGCCTCCCGCTCAGGTCGGGAGTCTTGAAGTACTCACCGGTGAGCCCGAATCCCGAGCCGCTCTTCGGGCGCAGCGTCGTGTGTTCGATCGGGATGGCGAATCCCTCGACCAGCGTAGAGCCCTGCGCGTAATTAATCTTCGCCGACGAAAAGCGCTTCTCGATCCCGGTAACGGGGTACACAGGATTCGGCGGCGGGCCGTTGTAGTTGCCCTGCAGCGACTGTACGAGTTCCGCGGTCGGCCCGATCACGGCGATGCTGTGGATGTCCGACTTCAGCGGCAGCGCATGGTTCTCGTTCTTCAGCAGAACGATCGATTCACGCGCGGCCCTGAGCGAAAGCTGGCGATGCTCGGGCGAATTGACTTCGCTGAACGGGATCCGTCCATACGCGAAGCTCGACAGCGGATCGAACATGCCGAGTTCAAAGCGAGCCGTATACAAGCGGCGCAGCGCGGTGTTGATCTCGTTTTCGCTGAGCAGGCCCTGGTGAACGGCATCGACGAGGGCAGGGAAGGCCTGCCCCTGACCGTACCCGCATTCAAGATCCGTGCCCGCTTTCACGGAAACGGCGGCGGCATGCGCCATATCGGGCGCGTAATGGTGGCCGGTGTTGACG
>DATEPN010000451.1:0-9396 GCA_035273225.1 Acidobacteriaceae bacterium
CGTGCCCTGCACCTGCCCATCTTCATCGATACCAATCTCGCGAAGGCCTCGACCACCCGCACCTACAACATCTACGACAAGTCCGGCGCGCAATCGGGATCGATCATCCTGCCCTGGTACACGCAGCGCCTCACCACCGCCGACGGCTCCATCAACACCGGATTCAGCGCTGTCAGCTCCTGGTACAACTCGCTGGTGGGCACCGTACGCCAGCCAATGCGCCACGGCCTCGAACTGCTGCTGAACTACACCTTCAGCAAGACCACGGACTTCGGTCAGGTCGGCGGGCAGTTCGGCACCTTCTACGGCTCCAACTTCCCCATCGACCCGTACAACATCAAGGGCGAGCGCGGTCTCTCTGACCTGAACCAGACGCACCGCTTCGTCGGCAGCGTGGTCTACGCGCCGCAGATGTTCCACTCGCTTCAGAACAACGTGGCTCGTTACGCGCTCGACGGCTGGTCCATCTCCGGCATCACGACGGATGCCTCCGGTTTTCCCATCACCGCGTTCATGAGCGCCAACGCGCAGGGCGCGCTCGACGGCGGCCTCACCGGCGGCACCATGAGTTCCAGCTCCGGCCTCGGCTCTCCCGGACGCGCGCCGCAGGTCGGCCGCAACGTCTTCAAGGGCCCCGGCTTCAACGATCTGGATATGCGCATCTCGCGCAGCTTTCCAATCCACGAAAAGGTCAGCTTCCAGTTCCTCGCTGAAGCCTTCAACCTGCTCAACCATCCGAACGTGCTGAGCGTCGCCACCACCGGCTACTTCTACGTCGCGCCTGGCAAGAGCAGCGGCGGCGTAGCCTGCCCCTCGGTGGCCGGCTCCGGCGCGTCGAATTTCAACGGATGCATCGTGCCCGAGGTCGCCCCCTACACCAGCAGCCCGCTCGGAACAGCCACCAGCACCAGCGGCGTCCTCTACACCGAACGTCAGCTGCAGTTCTCCGGCAAAATCTTCTTCTAGTCGGACGAGCACAAACGCGGGTGCCCCATATCTCCCGAATTTGGAGACATGGGACCGCAAACAAAGAAAATCCCCTGCCCATTACGGCAGGGGATTTTTCTTTGTTGAGCTAGCGGCTACAGGCCACCGGCTACTGGCTGCCTTCAGGCCCTCTCAATCGTCACCGACTCCAGCACCACCGGTTTCACCGGGCGATCCTGCCGGTCGCGCGACACCTTCGAAATCTTGTCCGCAATCTCCTGCCCTTCGACCACCTCGCCGAAGATCGTGTGATTGCCGGTCAGCCACTCCGTCCCCGCCACAGTGATGAAGAACTGCGATCCATTGGTATTCGGACCCGCGTTCGCCATCGCCAGCTTGCCCTTCTTGTCGAAGCGATGCGGCGAGCCCTTCGTCTCGTCCTCGAATTTATACCCAGGACCGCCCGTCCCGTTCCCTGCCGGATCGCCGCCCTGAATCATGAAATCCGGAATCACGCGATGAAACACCGTGCCGTCGTACAGTTTGTTGTTGCTCTTCTGCCGCGAGACCGGATGCGTCCACTCGCGCTTGCCCTCCGCCAGCTCAACAAAGTTGGCGACGGTCTTCGGAGCTTCCTTCTCGAAAAGACGGCACACGATTGTGCCCTCGCTGGTGTTGAAAATGGCGTACGTGCCTGCCTGCCGGCTCATAAAGCTGCTCCCTCTGTTTTGGATTGGGGTCTTCGTGTCTGACGTGTCCAGCTTTCGATTCTAGCTGGCCGAGCCGCTTGCCGCTTCCGCGCGCGCCGCGTCCACCATCGCCGGGTTCAGCGCCACCGCTTCCTGCTCCAACGCGGGCTTCCGTGCCGGCAGGATCATCGCCGCTGCCGCCGCGGCAATCGCGGTCAGAGCCAATCCGCCCAGCACATCGATCAGGTAGTGCCATCCCGTTGTGAACGTCGACACCGCAATCAGAACGCTCAGCGTCCAGGCAATTGCCCGCAACCGCCGCACTCCGTTCAGCGCCAGCGCCGCCATCATCGCCAGAAAGACGTGAAAGGACGGAAACGCCACGATCCCCGCATCGCCCCGACTCAGATCGATCGGCGCAGAGCTCTTCAGCAGCGCCAGGTACTCCGTTACGGCCCGCTGATCCGGGCCGCCGCGATAGCCCTCCGTCGTCCAGGGTCCCGCAGCCGGCCACAGCGCAAAGACCGCCACCGTGATCGCCGCGCCCACAACGACACCCACAACAAAACGTCGCGACGCCTGTACCCTTCCGAGGACCGGGGGCACCACCAGCGCTGCAATCACCATCGGCCCCACCAGCAGATACGCCACCGTCAGCCCGGTGTGCACCGCCGTCCAGGGAAGCACGGCCCGCACCACAGCCAGCGTCGAGAAGTGCAGCGCCGCATCCATCGCGTGCAGTTGCGCATCCACCAGCGGCCGCGGGCTCCTGCCGGCAATCTGCATCGCCACCGAGAGCGCCTGAAAATACAGAATCGCCCAGATCGACAGTTCGCACGAATCGACCAGCCGCGGCAGCGGCCGCCAGCGGCAATACCAAAGCACCGCGCCCAGCAAAGCCGCTCCCAGCCACACATTGAGCTTCTGGCCTGACCCGGTGAAGTGCACAGCGCGAGCCAGCGCAAAATTCGCCGCCATCAGCAGCGCCAGAACCACGCCCATCAGCACGCGGAAATTCCGCGCCTCACGACGCTCTCCTTCTGCTGGTGGTATCCGGATCGTCATTGCGGTGTCGCCGTCATACCCGTCGGCGCCTCGGGCGGCACCGGCTGGCCCGCCGGAATCACGGTCACTTTGTTCAGCGTGACCGGCTCCAGCGGCTTGTCCTGTTCATTGCGGTTCACCCGCGCAATCGACTGCACAATCACCACGCTGTGCGGATCGCACTGCCCGAAGATCGTGTACTTCTGATTCAGAAACTCCGCCGGAGCTTCGGTGATGAAAAACTGCGAACCGTTCGTATTCGGCCCGCTGTTCGCCATCGCGAGCCGTCCCGGCACATCGAAGTTCAGCGCCGCATCGAACTCGTCTCTGAACAAATAGCCCGGATCCCCCTCGCCCGTTCCCAGCCGGTCTCCGCCCTGAATCATGAAACCCGGAATGACGCGGTGAAACGTCGTCCCGTCGTAAAACGGCAACCCCTTCACCTTCTGCTTCGTCTTCGGATCGGTGTACTCCTTCGTCCCCGTCGCCAACCCAACGAAGTTCGCCGCCGCCGTCGGCGCTTCTTTGTCGAACAGCTTGCACGTCATCCGCCCCATGCTCGTATCGAAAAGCACCGTAGGCCCGGTCGGCTGCGGCGACGGCTTAACGTTCTGATCCGGCGAATCCGGCAGCTGCGAACTTGCCTGCGGCGCAGACGGCGGCGTCGACTGGCTCTGCGGTGCTGCCTGCGTCTGCGGAACCGGAGCATCCGGCGTGGACTGGGCGAACATCGGCGCCGACAGCATGGCGGCCGCAAACAACAAGGGGCTGACAGTACGGAACATCAGCACAAGACTACCCCAACTGCCGCCCGCGCCGCCTTCCCAAAAAGTCGTAGAGGGCACGAGAAAAGGCCGGTCTTCGGCCCTCCTCTGTGCCCTCCGTGTTCCCTGTGGTTAAATCCCTATTTGCCCGTATAGCTGACGTGCCAGATCGACCCCGACCCGTCATCCGTCACAAACAGCGATCCATCGTTCCCCACCGTCACGCCCACCGGCCGGCCCCACACATCGCCATTCGGTGTCGTAAATCCGGTCAGGAAATCCATGTACTCGCCCGTCGCGTGCCCATTCTTCACCGGCGCAACGATGACCTCATACCCCGCGCGCGGCGCCCTGTTCCACGAGCCATGCTCGGCGGCAATCACATCGCCCTTGTACTCCGCCGGAAACTGCGACCCCTGGTAGAACAGCATCTCCAGCGAGGCGAAATGCGGCTGCAACAGCACGTCCGGCGTAATCACCTTCCCCTTCAGCTCCGGATGCTTCCCCTGCTGCCGCGGATCCTGGACGCCGCCATCGGCGCTCATGTAGTACCACGGCCAGCCGTAGAAACCGCCCTCCTGCACATGCGTGATGTAGTCGGGCACCAGATTGTCGCCGAGCATATCCCGCTCGTTCGTCGAGCACCACAACTCGCCCGTAATCGGATTGATCGCCTCGCCCACGCAGTTCCGAATCCCCGACGCGTATACCTTCTCGAACTTCCCCTCCGGCGTGTACTCCAGCACATCCGCCCGGTGATATTCCTCCGGATGCGTATCCGGATCATCCACATTCGAGTGCGACCCCACCGACACCAGCATGTGCTGCCCGTCTTTCGTGAACGCGATATCCCGCGTCCAGTGGCCGCCCCCGCGCAACCGCCCGCCCCCCGGCAAATCCGTCAGCTTCTGCGCCGGTCCGCGCGCCTTCATGTCGCCCACCTGGTACGGAAACCGCACCACCGAATCCGTGTTGCCGACATAGACCCACTTCGGATTCGGTCCCGCCGGATAAAAATTGATCCCGAACGGCTGGCTCAGATCCTCAGCAAACGTGGACACCTGCTTCGCCTTGCCATCCGGCCCCACCCCGCGAAATACCATCACCTTGTTCTGATAGCTGATCGCGACAAACAAATCGCCGTTCGGCGCCGTGCGAATCAGCCGCGGCTGATCGAGTCCGGTGTAGTACAGATCCACCTTGAAGCCCTTCGGCGCCTGCGGCCACGCATCCTTCGGCCGCGCCACCTGGTTCGGGCCATTGTCGACGCCCTTGGTCGCGTACGGCTGCGGCAGATCCTTCGCCGTCAGGTGACGCATCACGCCGGGATGTTCCTTCGTGTAGTCCGTGAACGCATTCTGGCCGGTGAGCACCTGGCCCTGTGCGTACGACATGCCGCCGACCAGCGCCGCTGCGATGAGTGCAGCGACCGATGGGTAAAAAACCTTCTGCATGCTTTCCTCCGGGGATGGCAATGAAAGGATTGCAACCCGCTCGCTCCAATGCTGCGCGGGACCTGCTTTGATCTTATTGCAATTGATTCAGTGCGGCTGATCGCTGCCCGGGGTGGGCAGATCGTGAATGTCCTGCGGCGCGTCCAGCAGATGCTGCAGCAACGGCGTCGGAATCGTCCCCGTCAGCACTGCCTTGTTGCTGTGCCGCTCCATCTTAATGCTGTTCAGCATCGAGCGCATCGGCTGATCCAGCGGCCCCGGCGCGGCCGAATCCTGCGCCGCGCGCGCCAGCCGCAGAATCGTCTGCACCGACTCCGCCGTGTCGGCCGCCGTCGCCTCCGTCGGTGCAATCTCCTCGATACGCAGATGAATATGCCCGACCCACGACAGCGATCCGATCACCATCGTGTCCGTCGGCACCGGAATCTGCAGCCCGAAAACGCGAATGCCTCCGCCCCGGTTCAGCGGCGCCTGAATCTGCCCAATGCCCCAGGCAATCGAGAGCAGCGGCACCTGCGGATAGTACTTCGACAGCAGCGACGATCCGGAAAACGGCAGCGCCGCCGTTTGATGCCGATCGATCATGGCGTGAATCTGCTCCGGCGTCGGCGTGTTGCTCACCGCCACCGTGTCATACCCCAGCAGCGTCACGCGCACCGTGCGCCCCTCGCTGGGAATGTTGTAGATCGTGTGCCCGGCGTACTGATCCTGGCTCGCCGCCACGCTGGCCAGATACGTCGTCAGCCGCCGCCCGTCGAACTTCCCCGTGAACACTTCAGAGAACGCCACCGGCCCGTTCGGCCCATTCGGATTCTTCATGCGGTGCAGCGCAAACGCCGCATCGTCCAGATCGCGCTCGAACTGGATGCCCGTCGCATCGATGAATCGCTGATACTCCGGCGAGTGCTGCACCGGATGCTGATCGAAATGCGTCGCCGACCGCAACGGCCGCAGATTGAGATAGACGATCCCGTCCGACTCAGGCAGCAGCCGCGCCGCTTCCGGAGGCGCTTCCTTGCGGAGATAAATCGCGCCGCCCAGCAGCAGCAGCACGAGAATGACGATGGCGATGGAGAACCGCTTGCGCCTGTGGATCATCGGGCTGTGATTTCCATCATCTCACCCGGGTCAAATTCCAGCCCCACGTCCGCTCCTCCGGCAACTTCCTTCGCTCCCGCCAACTCCCACCTGTATAAGCCATTTTTTTCAGAGATACGGCCTGAGGAGGAACCATGGCAGAAAGAAAACCAGACATCCAGCCCGGCGCAGGAGCCGAAAGCGGCACCAATCGCTCCCCCGAGCACTTTCAGCGCGGCCCAGGACACCACAACACCGTTCCCGAGCGCGCCGCTCACGTGGGTACACCCACGACCCGCACGCCCTCCGGCACCAATCAGGGCATCAGTAACCGCTCCATTGCCATCGAGGATGAGCGCCAGGAAAAGGTCGTCCGCGACCGTCCCGACGTGCAAGCCGGCTTGAACGAAAACAAGCGCAAATGACCAGGTCATGCGATCAGTGATTCGGCTGACGTGGGACCGGCGTGGGACCGCAGGAGCACAGCACGATTCCGCTGCCTGAACCCTCGTCATGGATCGCTGATCGCTCCTTGGCGAGCCGCCTTTTCGTGTGATAATTTCAATCTGTACCCACCGTTTTGAGAACGCAGGCGTGTGTCCTCCGGACGATGGGGTGGGGCTGTCAGGGCTGGCGTAGCTCAGCTGGTAGAGCATCTGATTTGTAATCAGAGGGTCGGGGGTTCAAATCCCTTCGCCAGCTCCAGTTTCGCCGGGCATTTCTTCGCAGCGATTCCCGAAAGCGTGCGTGCAACTGGAGCCGGAACCACGTTCCGGAGTGCCGCCGGGTGTCCAACGCGAAGCAAATCAGGTTTGGCTTTCCGCACAGGTGGCCGAGTGGTTAATGGCAGCAGACTGTAAATCTGCCGCTCTCAGGAGCTACGGAGGTTCGAATCCTCCCCTGTGCACCAGAGTTAGAGCGTAACCCGCCGCTTTGGGGTGAAGCGGGTGAATCGCGGAGCGAGCGCCGGATTGCGCGAGCAAAGCGAGAGGGATTCGACGAGAGCCGCAGGCGCGAAGTCGAACCCTTGAGAACGGAGCTACGGAGGTTCGAATCCTCCCCTGTGCACCAGAGTTGAGTAGTACGCCGTCTTCGGCGATTGAGGTGTCATCGTGAGCGCAACGGATGTTCAGGACGGCGCTCGAAACCCAGCAGCGGACCGGAGCCGGATGTGGATCGCTCTCGGAATCCTGGCAGTGCTGGCGGTGCTCGCCTGGTTCACCATTGACGGCAGTGCGGTTTTGCCGGTTCGGGAGTACAGCTTCGGCAGCGTCAGCTTCGGCGGATTTGGTCTGCCGGTGCGCTGGATACCGGAAGTCCTCCTCGGGCTCTTCGCCGTGCGCGTCGTCACCGCCAACATACGCGCTCGCCTCGAAGATCAGGATCGGCAGTAGCAGTTTCGGTACAGCAGTAGCGTTTTGTGTAGAGTGCTTCAAAATTGGTTCGGATGGCCTTTGTATCAGGGCACGACTTCAGTCGTGCCGAACAGGGGTCCGGCAAATCCGGGGCTTTAGCCCCTGAGGAAAACGCAGCGAAGCCACTTTTGAAATAAGCTCTATACGAGGGCTGATGTAGCTCAGTTGGTAGAGCACTCCCTTGGTAAGGGAGAGGTCACCGGTTCAATCCCGGTCATCAGCTCCAGAATTTCAGCGGCACTTCACAGCGTTCAGCGACACGGTTTTCCACCGCCCAGCTGAACGCTGCGCACTGTCCGCTTGCAGTTTCCCGGGCGGGAGTAACGAAGGGTGAGAGTCACAGCCTTCCAGGTCGACGCGACTGGCGGGCCGGGCAGAATGAGCGGGAGTAACTCAGTGGTAGAGTCACAGCCTTCCAAGCTGTTGGTCGTGGGTTCGATTCCCATCTCCCGCTCCAGATAACAAAAGCAGGATTCGAAACGAAAATGTTTGAGCAGGCAGTCATCCCCATTCAGGACGAAGCGACCTTCGCCGAAGTGCGCCAGGCGCTGGACCAGGCCTTCGCCCCAGCCCGCATCTCCGATTTTCTGCACAAGGTGAGCGGCGCGAAGCTGCGCGTCCGACAGTTTGAAGCCATTCTGGCCCATGGACTCTTCGGCAAGCCGGCGCAGGCCGCCTATGCGAAGCTGAGCGACACCGACCGCGGCCAGATTCGCGAACAGTACCTCCGCCGCGTCGAACAGGTCGCGCCCGAGGTCAGACAAAAGTATTACCGGCTGTACGCGCAGTACTAACGCGGCCGGAACCGGGACGAGCACCACTACGATTTGAGAGGGAAACACCATGGCGAAGGAGAAGTTTGACCGGTCGAAGCCGCACGTGAACGTGGGGACGATTGGGCACATTGACCACGGCAAGACGACGCTGACGGCGGCGATCACGAAGGTATTGTCGAAGCACAATCCGAAGATTGCCTTCCGTTCGTTCGACTCGATCGACAACGCGCCGGAAGAGCGCGAGCGCGGCATCACCATCGCGACGGCGCACGTCGAGTACGAGACGCCGAACCGGCACTACGCGCACGTCGACTGCCCTGGCCACGCCGACTACATCAAGAACATGATCACCGGCGCGGCGCAGATGGACGGCGCGATCCTCGTAGTCGCAGCGACCGACGGTCCCATGCCGCAGACCAAGGAGCACGTGCTGCTGGCCCGCCAGGTGGGCGTGCCCTACATCGTGGTCTTCCTGAACAAGTGCGACGCGGTGGAAGATCAGGAGCTGACGGATCTGGTCGAGATGGAGGTGCGCGAGCTGCTGACCAAGTATCAGTTCCCCGGCGATGACGTGCCGGTGATTCGCGGCTCCGCGCTGGGTGCGCTGAACGGCGAAGCACAGTGGGAAGCCAAGATCGACGAACTGATGGAGGCGGTGGATAAGAGTGTGCCGCTGCCCGCGCGCGCGGTGGACCAGCCCTTCCTGATGCCGATCGAAGACATCTTCTCGATCTCCGGACGCGGCACGGTAGTGACGGGCCGTATCGAGCGCGGCAAGGTGAAGGTGGGCGAGGAAGCGGAAATCGTGGGCTTCCGCGAAACGCGCAAGACCGTCGTCACCGGGGTTGAGATGTTCAAGAAGCAGCTCGACGAAGGCCTGGCGGGCGACAACGCCGGCCTGCTGCTGCGCGGCATTCCCAAGGAGGACGTCGAGCGCGGCATGGTGCTGGCAAAGCCCGGGTCGATTACGCCGCACACCAAGTTCAAGGCTGAGGTCTACGTGCTGTCGAAGGAAGAAGGTGGCCGGCACACGCCGTTCTTCAACGGCTACCGCCCGCAGTTCTACTTCCGCACGACGGACGTGACCGGCGTGGCGCATTTGCCGGCAGGCACGGAAATGGTGATGCCGGGCGACAACGTGGCGCTGGAAGTGGAACTGATCACCCCGGTGGCCATGGAAAAGGGCCTGCGCTTCGCCATCCGGGAAGGCGGACGCACCGTCGGCGCCGGCACCATCTCGGAGATCCTGA
>DATEPN010000452.1:0-2322 GCA_035273225.1 Acidobacteriaceae bacterium
CACGCCGTCCACAATCCGGTGCGGATCATGTTCAGCCCGGCCCCGCGAATCTGCGCCATATCCCGATCCCACACGTACGCATTCGGCTTCATCAGATACATGCGCGCCACATCGCTCGACATATACGTCGTGCCCACCACCGGCAGGGGCTTGCCATCCAACTCGAAGTAATCGCTGCCCACCGTCAGCTTCGGCCCCGACAGCAGATACTTCCAATCCCGCATCCAGAACCCCGACCGATACACGCGCAGCGGCTCGCCGTCACGCAGCAGCGTCGCTTCAACGGTGTGGAATCCGCGCCCCTCCGCCGCGCTCGCCGGCAGTGTGATCGCGTGTTCCGCATCCGCCGACACGGTCCGGTCGTAGTGCACCGCGGCATCCTCACTCAACACGCGCACATGCAGTTGCTCCGGCGAAGACTTGGGTGCCCCATCCTTTTCGTGCGTTGCCGTTGCGCGCGAAAGGGTGGGGAAGCGACTCATCCGCAACTCCAGCGCCTCCCCTGGCAAAAACAGCGGCACCCGCGGACGCAGGGCAAACCGATCCCCCTTCCGCACCGCGATGTCCGCCAGCGTCTCGAGCAGCTTCGCATTCGCAAAGAAATCCGCATCCGGCTCGCACGCGACCATAATCCACCGCCCGCCGACGAATCGATGCGTATTGTGATCCAGTTCAAGTACCGGAGCCGCCACTTTCCGCCCCGCGCGCTCACCCCACGCCAGCGTCGTCAGGTCCATGTCTACGTAGCCGGTTGCGCCGCCGCTCGTATCGCCATTCACCACACTCAGCCGCACCACCGGACTAAACGCCCGCTTCCACCCAAACGCCGGCAGCCGCGGAAACACATCCGCATTCACCGCGAACCTCACCCCATCCACCGACCCCGGCGTCTCCTGATAATCGTGAATGAACAGCTCCAGCGACTGCGCCACGCTCGCCGTCCGCAGATGCCATCCGTTCGCATCCTCATACGCTGCGCGCGTGAACGCCTTCCCGCCCAGCACCATCAAATTCCCACCGCGATCGAGATACCGCAGAATCGCCGCCCACTCCGCCTCCGGCCAGGCCGATCCATACGGCATCACCAGCAGATTCGTATCGCTGCTCGCCAGCGCCTTCGCCAATCCCGCTGCGTCTACAAACGAAGCATCAGCAAATCCCGCCCGCAGCCCCGCCTCTGCCGGAGCAGGGGAGTCCGCCGCCGGAAATCCCGGCTGCCAAAACACCACCGTCTTTGCAAAAGAAAACCCCGGAAGCACCAGCATTAGAGCGGGCAGAAACACGCGTATGAAAGCACGCATCGCAGGACGATCCTCCGCAGAACGTCCCACCATACCACCAGCACTGTCAGCAGCCCGCGTCCTGCTACGACGCCGGCACAAAGCGAATCGCGCAGCCGCCTCCCGGCGCCAGATGCAGCGTGAGCGTGTCCTCGCGCGTCACGCTCTTCGTCGAAATCGCCACATGCTTCGGAGACTGATCCGCGTCCTTGGCGTCCTCATACATCTGCGCCGTGTACTTCCCATTCCCCAGAAACGTGAGCGGCACCGTCACATCGCGCGCCGTCCAGTTTGTAATCGACCCGAGATACCAGTCCCGCCCCTTGCGCCGCGCAATCGTCACAAACTCGCCCGGAAACCCACCCAGCCCCCGCGTCTCATCCCACGCCGTCGGCACATCGCGAATGAACTGAAACGCCGGCTGATTCGCATACGCCTGCGGCGCATCCGAAACCATCTGGAACGGAGCGTAGGCGATCACATACATGGCCAGCGCCTGCGCTCGCGTGCCCAGCACCATCGGCCGAATATCCCGCGGGATAAACTGCGCCGCCGTCGCATTCCCAAAGCCGCCGGGCGTGTAATCGATCGGCCCGTTCAGCAGCCGTGTAAAAGCCCATGTCGTGCGATGCACCGGATCATCGCGATCCGTCACCTTCGAGAACTCCATGCCCATGATGCCTTCGTACCCAACCACGTTGGGATACGTTCGGCTCAGGCCCCACGGCGTCGTCGTGCCATGAAAATCCAGCATCAGGTGGTGCTCCGCCGCCAGCGGCGCCGCCTTGTAATAAAAATCGATAACCTGCTGATCGCTGCGCTGCAGGAAATCGATCTTGACCCCCGCGACGCCCCACTGCTCAAACAGCGGAAACGCCTTCTCCATCTGCTCGGCTGTCGGCATAAAGTAGGTCCACACCCAGACCTTCACGCCCTTCGACGCGGCATACTTCGCCACCTCCGGAACATCGACGGTGCCGTTCATGTGCAGGATGTCGTAGCGGCTCGACCATCCCGCGTCGATCAGCATGTACGGGAAGCC
>DATEPN010000453.1:0-2490 GCA_035273225.1 Acidobacteriaceae bacterium
CAGAACAACAATGGGGACGGGTTATTCCTCATTGTACGGGGCACGCTTGGGCAATGCCACCGTCCTGCTATATCTCATTGAGATGCAATTGTGCGAAAAAGTTGCGCTGGCGGCCTATACCACGTTCGGAGCAGGCGGGCCGGCGCGGTGGTTTGCTGAGGCAACCACTGAGGCATCGGTGCTGGACGCGGTGCGGTGGGCGCAGGGGCGCGGAGTACCGCTGTTCGTGCTGGGCGGCGGCAGCAATGTGCTGGTGGCCGACGAGGGCTTCCCCGGGCTGGTGCTGCACATTGCGCTGAGAGGCGTGGAGCAGAAGGGCAATGTTTTCCGGGTCGCGGCAGGCGAGGAGTGGGACCCGTTCGTGTCGCTGGCGGTTGATCGACGGTACGGAGGAATCGAATGCCTGGCGGGGATTCCTGGGACCGTGGGCGGCACGCCGGTGCAGAATGTCGGCGCGTATGGGCAGGAAGTTTCATCGACCATTGAGAGCGTGCGCGTGCTGGACACGACCGACCTGCAGTTTCGCGATATGGGCGCGGCGGAGTGCGGGTTCGCATACCGGACGAGCATTTTCAATTCAACCCAACGTGGTCGGTTCATTGTGACGCGTGTCGATTACCGACTGCGGAAGAATGCCGCCCCGACGCTGGCATATGCGGATCTGCAGCGGCGGTTTGCCGGGCGGGCGATGCCCACGCTGGCGGAGACGGCGGCAGCGGTGCGGGAGATTCGCCACAGCAAGGGCATGCTGCTCGTCGAAGGAGAACCCGATTGCCGCAGTGCGGGAAGTTTCTTCAGGAATCCGGTTGTTTCAGAAGCGCGTTACGGCGAGATCGCGGCGAATGCGGCCGGGGCGGTTCCGAGCTTTGCGGCGGGACCGGGGGTGGTGAAGATTCCCGCAGCGTGGCTGGTCGAGCAGGCGGGATTCCACAAGGGGTTCGCGATGGGCGCGGCAGGAATCTCGAGCAAGCACACGCTGGCCATTGTCAACTGCGGCGGCGCGACGGCGGAGGACATTGTGGCACTGCGGGACGCGATCGTGGCTGCGGTCGATGCAAAGTTCGGGATTCGTCTCGAGCAGGAGCCGGTCTGGGTTGGCTGAGGGCGAGGTTGCGGCAGAAGGATGTGTGTGGTCGAATGCTGCCCATGCCTGAGATATCGCGAAGGAGCTTTCTGAAAACGGCTGCAGCGTGCGCTGCCATGCTGGAGGCACGCTGGGCGTGGGCGAATCCGCTGGGGCTGCCGCTGGGCCTGCAGCTGTATTCGGTGCGGGAGTTTCTGCCGAAGGATTATGCGGGAACCCTGCAGCAGGTTGGAGCCATGGGCTTCAAGGAAGTGGAAGCAGCGGGATTCTTCCAGCATCCCGCGGGCAACGTGAAACAGGCGATGGACGCGGCGGGGCTGCGGTGCGTGAGCGCGCACTACAGTATGGCGGATCTGCTGGCGCATCTGGAGCAAATCATCGACTATGCGCAGGGTGTGGGGCTGGAGACGATCGTCTGCTCGTCGCCGAAGATGCGGGATCCATCGCGCGCCAAGGGGCTGAGCTGGAATGCAACGATGGAAGCCGTCCCGCTGGATGACTGGAAGTGGAATGCGGAGCAGCTGAACAGCGTCGGCGCGCAGGTGCAGCAGGCGGGGCTGAAGCTCGGCTATCACAATCACTTCGTCGAGTTTCACCCCAAGCAAGGCGGCGTGCGGCCCTATGACGTGATCCTGCACACGACGGACCCGAAGCTGGTGACGATGGAGATGGACGTGGGATGGGTGGTGGTCGGCGGCGGCAATCCCGAGGAGTATCTGACGAAGTATCCATCGCGGTTCACGATGCTGCATGTGAAGCAGTTCAAGCTGGCGGGATGGAAGCCAGGGCAGGAGCCCGTCTCGACGGAGATGAATCAGGGGAGCCTGGACTACAAGCGCGTTTTTACAGCGGCGAAAAAGGCTAACATCCGACACATCTTTGTGGAGCAGGAGGCGTTTCCGGATATGGCGGCGATGCAGGCCCTGAAGGTGGACGCGCAGTGGCTGAAGCAGTTCCGGGGGTAACGCTCTTCCCTGCTCTCATCGCAGGCTGGCCATTACGGCGACGTTGAGCACGATCATGATGACCGCGGACGCGGGGATGACGAGCAGCGCTTTCCGGAGGCGACCCGGGTCGGATCCGGCGATGCTGCCGATGATGCGCGAGCTGACGGCGAGGCCAGCCCATCCGAAGGCGATGACGATGCCCTGCGCGGTGCTGGTCATTGCGGGGAATGCGCTCGCGACGATGGCAAGCGTTGTCGGGAAGACGGGCGCCATGGAGAGTCCGGCGAGGAAGACGAGCGCGGTGGCTGCCGCTGCGCTGCGCACGCGCAGCATGAGGAACGTGGTGACGACCATCGCGATCGACGCGCCGAGCGTGACGTGGACAGGCGCTACGCGGGCGAGGATCGGGGCGACGGCGACGCGTCCGATAAGCATGCCAAGCGCGAAGCCCAGCGAGAG
>DATEPN010000454.1:0-3576 GCA_035273225.1 Acidobacteriaceae bacterium
CCGGCAGCAACCCATCCATCGCCGCGCCCCCAGAAGAACGGCACATCCGGCGCATGGTAGAAGAGGCCGTTCGGCTGCTGCAGCTTATCGAGATACGCGACCATCTCATGCGCGTCGCGGTCCAGATACTTGCGGTCGTTCGTGGCGCGGTAGGCCTCGAGCTGCAGGATCGTCAGCATGTACATGTCGTCGATCCAGAAGCGCGTCTCCGCCGAAAGCCCGTCCGGCCGGGGATTCTCCCATTGCCGGTCGGCCCAGGACTGGCCGTACTGGAGGTACTTCGGATCCTTTGTCTCAATCCCAATTTCCAGGGGGATGATCCCGAAGATCTCATCATCCACATGCCGCCGCTGCGGGATGCGCGACGCTTCCGCGCCGCCCGGCATCAGCGGTACGAATTTCTGGATCAGCTCCTGACGCAGCGCGTCGTCGTGCGTGAGATTCGCAAAGGTGAGCGCGCCATACCAGGTGCAGGCTTCAGAGTAATGAATCGTGGCGGTGTACTGATGCGGGCTGGTGACGAAGTGTTCGGCCAGCTTCTTGCCGATTTCCTGCGGCGAAAGGCCTGCGGGCCAGTTGCTGAACTGCGCGTCCTGCGCCCCGGCGGCGCTCGCCGCCATCGCCATCAATACCACAGCTGCCAACTTCAGCTTCACTCTTCTCTCCTGCTCCGGCTGCGCTGACGCCGGGCGTTGTCCAGTGTACGGGCAACACTGCCCCGCGCGCTAACCAGTGGTGACGATTCCGCCGTGAACTGCGTCCAGAACAGCAAGGAGTATGCTGTGGACGCTGCTCAGCGCTCACTGCCGATCCGAATCCGCTGACGAGCACACATCGTTTGCAATGCATCCCCGGAGGGACCATGGCCGGAACATTTTCCCGCAGATCATTTCTGAAGACCGGCAGCGCCGCCGCCGGCGCGACGCTTCTCAGCCGTCACGCACTCGGTCAGGCCGCCGATTCCCTGCATGCCGGAGCCGAGCAGCTCAGCCAGTTCGACTATCCGGACGTGCAGCTCCTCGATGGACCGATGCTCGAACAGTTTCGCGCGAACCTCGCCTTCTTTCTCGCGCTGAATGAAGACTCCATGCTCAAGCCGTTTCGTCAGGCCGCAGGATTGCCCGCGCCCGGCGACGACATGGGCGGATGGTATAGCTGGTCGGATGAGTTCGATCCACCGAACAACATGACCGGGTATATCCCCGGCCATACCTTCGGGCAGTACGTCTCCGGGCTCGCGCGCGCCTATGCCGTGAGCGGCGACAAAGCAGCGCAGGAGAAAGTGAATCGCCTCGTGCGCGGATTCGGCGAGGCCATCAGCCCGAAGTTCTACGTCAACTATCCGCTGCCCTGCTACACCTTCGACAAGAGTAACTGCGGCCTGATCGACGCACACCAGTTCGCGCATGATCCCGATGCCCTCAAGGTTCTGGCGCACGCGACGGACGCCGCTCTGCCCTACTTCCCGCCCGGGCCGCTCACGCGTCCTGAAATGGCGGCGCGCCCGCACAAGAACATTTCGTTTACGTGGGACGAGAGCTACACGCTCCCGGAGAACTTCTTCCTCGCGTACAAACGCAGCGGCGACCGCCGCTACCTCGACCTGGCAAAGCGCTTCCTCCAGGATCGCGATTACTTCGATCCGCTCGCCGACGGGAAGAACGTGCTGCCGCATGAGCACGCCTACAGCCACGTCAACGCGCTCTGCTCCGCATCGCAGGCCTATCTGGTGCTGGGCAGCGAGAAGCATCTGCGCGCGGCAAAGAACGGCTTCGGCTTCGTGCGGGCGCAGAGCTACGCCACCGGAGGCTGGGGCCCGAACGAAGCCTTCGTCGAACCGGGCAGCAGCACGCTCGCCGACAGCCTGCACAGCACGCACGCCAGCTTCGAAACGCCCTGCGGCGCCTACGGCCACTTCAAGATCACGCGCTACCTGATGCGCATTACCGGCGACAGCCGCTATGGCGACAGCATGGAGCGCGTGCTCTACAACACCATCCTCGGCGCCAAGCCGCTGCAGCCAGGCGGCTTCAGCTTCTACTACTCCGACTACAACAATGACGGCCAGAAGGTGTACTACCCAGAGCAGTGGCCGTGCTGCTCCGGCACCTTCCCGCAGGTCACCGCGGACTACGGCATCAGCTCGTACTTCCAGTCGCCCGATGGCATCTACGTCAACCTCTTTGTGCCGTCGCGCGTGAACTGGAAACGCGGTTCATCGCGCATCGCGCTCGAGCAGAAGACGGAGTACCCCTACGCCGATCAGGTCAGCATGCGCGTGCACGCCGACACTCCGCAGACCTTCACGGTGGCGCTGCGGGTTCCGGAGTGGGCCGGGCACAACACCTCCGTCTCCGTGAACGGCAGCAAAGCCGGGCAGGAAGTGCAGCCCGGAAGCTGGCTGAAGCTCAACCGCGAATGGAAGGACGGCGACACCATCGAATACGCCATCGACCGGCCGCTGCGGGTTGAAGCCATCGATCCCGAGCATCCGAAGATCGTCGCTCTGCTCTGCGGACCGCTCGCGCTCTTCGCGGTCAACGCACCGCAGAGCCGCTTCACACGCGAGCAGTTGCTGCAGGCGACGCGCCGCTCACCGCGCGAGTGGCGCGTCGCGTCGGCCGTTGCTCCCGTCGGCTTCCGGGCATTCCCGGAAATCCGCGACGAGCAGTACCGCCTGTATCACGAGGTCTAAACGCAGAAGGATCCTGCCGGATCAGGTTCTCTCCGGCAGGATCTCTCATGTGGTTCTTTGTCGCTGGCAGTTACTCCGGCAAAGCAATCCGGCCGTCGACGTGGAAGTGCCCGCTGGCTCCCGGCACTCCGGTATCCGGCTGGCCGCCTCCGATGCTCACCGTGTAATCACCGTCGGCGATGATCGGATGGCCGTCTTCGGTCACCATGCCCAGGTCGCGGTCCTTCAGTTCGAAATGCACTTTCTGGTTCGCGCCGGCATCGAGGTGGACGCGCTGGAATCCGCGCAGCGCCAGCTTTGGAGCGCCCGCCACGTCCGGGAATTTCAGATACAGCTGCACCACTTCATCACCCGCGACCTTGCCCGTGTTCGTCACCGTCACGTCGGCTTCCACCGGATCGCCCGCGTTCACCGTCGCGTGCGGCACCGACAGGTCGCTGTAGCTGAACGTCGTGTAGCTCAGCCCGTAGCCGAACGGGAACAGCGGCTTCCCTTTGAAGTACCGGTAGGTGCGGTTCTCCATCGAGTAGTCCTCGAAATTCGGCAGCTGATTCACGCCGGTATAGAAGGTCACCGGCAGGCGCCCCGCAGGATTGTTCTTCCCGCTGAGCGTCTCCGCAATGGCCGCGCCGCCCTCCTCGCCGGAGTACCACGCCTCGAGGATGGCGTTCGCGTGGTCCTTCTCCCAGTTCACGGCCAGCGCGCTGCCGTTCATCAGAACCACGACCAGCGGCTTCCCGACCGCTCCCACCGCCTCGACCAGGTCTTCCTCCTGCTGCGGCAGATCGATGCTGGTGCGGTCGCCGCCGAGGAATCCCGGCTCGCTGACCGGCATCTCTTCGCCTTCCAGTTCGCTGGTAATGCCCACCGCCGCGATCACC
>DATEPN010000455.1:0-2952 GCA_035273225.1 Acidobacteriaceae bacterium
GTCGACGGCGGCGGCGATGCGCGGCAATTCGCGGCCGACGGCGGCGACGGCTTCCTGGTCGGCGGCGTGCATGAGGCGGAGCAGCTCCGGGGTGGGGAGCTCATCGAGGCGCTCGGAGGCGGGGTTGCGGGCTTCGGTGGGGAGGTTGGCTAAGTCGGACATTCAGGATGAGGATAAATGAGCAGTACTTGCTGATGCTCAAGTGCGACAACCACTATCCACTGAGCCTGTAGATGATACGAATCCTTGTACGTACGCCCACCGGTGTTCCGGCAATCTGGTACGGCTGGTAACGCCAAGTGCTGACCGCCTTCACTGCAGATTGCTGCAACAGGGGCGGCCCGGTCAAAGCGTGCACATCTGTGACAGAGCCATCAGCCCGAATCGTTACCTCAAGCAAAACAATTCCGCTCATGCGCCTGGCTTTTGCCTCGTCGGGATACTCGGGTTGCTTGCCGCTCGCGCGCTTGTCTACGAATGCGCTCCGGGGAATCAAGACCGCAGTGGCCGGCATTGCGCCCGGCGATGGCGCAAAGTCGGCATCAGCGACCGACGGCATACGTTCGATCTCATCGAGTGCGATATCTGTTTCGGGAAGACCGGCCTGCAGGATACGAATCTTGCGCGCGAGATACCGACCCTGAAAGCGAATCAGCGAATCCGTGCTGATCTCCTCGTCGTCCCTGACGTAAACACGCAGCACGGGCAGTTCGTCAGCAAAACAATACTGATCACCGGAATCGGACGCTCCGAGAGAAGGCAGAGGCGGCAGCGCGAACTGCCTGGCGCAGGTGATCTCCACCACCCCCCGCTTCTGCCTGTTCTCATGCCAACTGGATTTTAAGAGGCGCTGGGGATCAGGAACCGGACTGATGACCGCATCCTGGATCAGTTCAAATTCCCAGTTCGGCGCATCTGCGCTGCCCGTGGCGAAAGCACCGTGATCCGTGACGAAGAGGCTTTGCTGGAAGCTGCCGCTTATGTACCTGATCTTGTATTTGTTCTCGCCGGCCCACCATTCTTCCCAAGTGCCTGTGCTTGTTGCCTGACCCTTGTCATCAACGTCGGTCCAGGTTGCATGCACATGCCACGGCTGCAGGTCGGCGCCATGCAGACCGTTCTGCTGCCAGGCGAGTTGCAGCAGCGCAACAGGGTCTTTGGGGAGCGATGGCGGAGTGGAGGCAGTCTGCTGCGCGGGGATTGAGCGCGGCAGCAATGAAGCCAGGCAGAGCACAGCAGCAGGAGCGAGCGTACGTTTCATGGCCTGAAAGGAAGTTGGCTCACTTTATCGCGGGGCGTCGCTCTCAGCCAAGCTATTTCTTCGGATCGCCCATGCCGAGGCGGTCGAGTCGCTCGCGTGCGGCTTCCTCCGTGCGCACCTCGCATTCCCAGAGGACGAGGACACGCCAGCCCAGCTTGCGGAGGGCGGCGCGGTTGGCGCGGTCGCGGGCGACATTGCCGGCGCGCTTGGCGGCCCAGAAGTCGGCGCGCGTGGCCGGCACCACCGATCCGTATTTGCAACGGTGACAGTGCCAGAAGCAGCCATGGACGAAGATGGCGGTCCGGAACTTCGGCAGGACGATGTCGGGACGGCCGGGGAGGTCTTTGCGGTGCAGGCGGAAACGAAAGCCCATGGCATGCAGGGCGGAGCGGACGCGCATTTCCGGTTTGGTGTTGGTGGAGCGGATGGCGGCCATGTTGCGGCTGCGCTGCTCGGGATTGTGCACGTCGGTCATGACGGGAGCGGATAGCAGATAGCAGCCAGCTAAAAAGCGGTCAGCGAATAAGCGGCCAGCGAAAAGCGGTCGGCCGGTCAGCAAGTTAGCGAGTCAGCGGGTGCTGCGGCGCCTGCCAGCAGGATATCTCCGCCGAGGCGCGCAGAGTCGCCGATCAGCCATGGGCGCATGGCGCCCGCGACGGACGCGATGACGGGGACGGCGACGCTGTTGCCGAATTGCTTGTAGGCCTGGGTGTCGGAGACGGGGATGCGGAAGCTGTCCGGGAAGCCCATGAGGCGGGCGCATTCGCGCGGCGTGAGGCGGCGCGGGCTCTTCCCTCGCCCGCGAGTCACCAGAATTTCGGAGCCGTCTTTGTAGTAGCGGGCGGAGAGCGTGCGCGCGACATCGTCAGGCCCGACGAGTCCGAAGCCGAAGCCGTTGCCGGCGGCGCGATGCTTCGCGGCGTAGTTCTGCAGGTAGCGCCAGAGGTGGGCCGTGAGCACGTACTTCGGGTTGACTGCGCCGTTCGGTTCGAGCGTGTAGGGCGGCTCCGGTGTTTCGCTGCCGTCCTGAGGATGCAGGATGCTGCGGAGGGTGGGCCGCGTGGGCGGGAGGTGCAGGTCGTCGAGAAGGAAGCCGCTCGGCTCGCGGAATCCGGCGATCAGGATGCGCTCGCGATGCTGCGGGACGAAGTGTGCCGCGTCGATGACGCGCCAGGTGATCTGGTAGCCAAGCTCGTCCTGGAGCGTTTGGCGGATCACCTGGAAGGTGCGGCCGCGGTCGTGGTTCAGCAGGTTCTTGACGTTCTCGAGCAGGAAGGCACGCGGCTGTTTGGCCGCAATGATGCGCGCCACGTCGAAGAAGAGCGTGCCCTGGGTGGCGCAGGCGAATCCGTGCGGGCGGCCGAGGGCGTTTTTCTTGCTGACACCGGCGATGGAAAAGGGCTGGCAGGGGAAGCCGGCGAGCAGGACGTCGTGATCGGGGAGGCGTTCGGCATCGACCGCGCGGATGTCGCCGGCGATGGGGTGCGCCTCGCCGAAATTCGTCGCATAGGTGTGGCGCGCGAAAGGGTTCCACTCGCTGGTGAAGACGCAGCGGCCACCGGCGGCCTCGAATCCCATGCGCATGCCGCCGATGCCGGCGAACAGGTCGATAAAGGTGAAGGAGGCGGCACTCACCAGGTTATTTTGCTCTTTTTGCCGGCGATTTCCTGGTGCCTGATGTGGTTCGTTTG
>DATEPN010000456.1:0-18764 GCA_035273225.1 Acidobacteriaceae bacterium
CGGGCCACGCTGGCAGAAATGGGCGGAGCAGAGCGGCTGAAACAGCAGGTGCGGGAAGAGCGCGCGGGAGCACGGCTGGAGTCGGTGGCGCAGGACCTGCGCTTTGGCCTGAGGCAGGTGACGCAGTCGCCGGGGTTCGGACTCACGGTTATGGCGACGCTGGCGCTGAGCATCGGCATTGCGACGGCGGTATTCAGCGTCCTCTACGCCATGGTGATCCGGCCGCTGCCCTATCGCGACGTGTCGCGCATTGTGGCGCTCGACACGCATTCGGCAAACGGAGGATCCCAGGGCGCGTCCTGGCCGGAATACGCGGACTGGCGGCGCATGTCGCGCAGCTTTGCTGCGATGGCGGGGCTGAAGGAGTCGACCGTGGGCCTGGAGGGCGGCACAGGGCCGGTGGCGCTGCACGCGGTGGAAACGACGGACAATTACTTCGACGTCTTCGGCGTGAGCGCCAAGCTGGGGCGAACGTTTGCCATCGGCGAGCAGGAGGCGGGGCGGAACAACATCGTCGTGCTGAGCTACGAGGTATGGCAGCAGGATTTCGGCGGTCGAGCGTCCGTGGTCGGCGATACGGTGCGGCTGGACGGGGAAGCGTACACCGTCATTGGGGTGATGCCGGCCGGTTTCCGGTTCCCGATTCAGGCGTTGAACGCGGTGTATATCCCGCTGCACCTGACGAAGAACCAGAGAGAGAACCGCGGCAACCACTGGTTGCGAACCGTGGCGCTGCTGAAGCCGGGCGTGACAGCGCGACAGGCGGAAGAGGACCTGGATGCGGTGTTTACGCAGCTGGGGAAGCACGACGCATTCAATGCAGGGCGGACCGTGCACGCGGTCGATCTGACGACGTGGGTGGTGGGCGACACGAGTCATGCGCTCAAGCTGCTGCTGGGCGCGGTGCTGGCCGTGCTGGTGATTGGGTGCGTCAACGTGGCCGGACTGCTGCTGGCACGCGGCGTGAAACGCGAGCGGGAGATTGCGCTGCGATCGGCGATGGGCGCTCGGCGGGGACGCATCGTGCGGCAACTGGTCACGGAGGCGCTGGTCTTTGCCGTGGCGGGAGCCGCGGGCGGCACCGCGCTGGCGTTTGGACTGCTGCGGCTGATGCGACTGCTGTTGATCGCGTCGTTGTCGCGGGGAGCGGAGGTGAGCGTCAACCTTCCGGTGCTGGCGATGGCGGTGGCGACATCCGTCGCGGTGACAGTGGCGGCGGCGTTGATCCCTGCTCTGCGTTTGTCGGGAACGGCTCCGACGATGGCACTGAAGTCGGGCGGGAGCGCGGGCGTCAGTCGCGGACAGCATCGGCTGCGGACGGGATTCGTCGTGACGCAGGTGGCGCTGGCTCTGGCACTGCTGGTGGTGTCGGGATTGTTGCTACGGATGCTCGAGCGGCTGCGGGATACACAGCTGGGGTTTCAGCCCGATCACCTGCTGACGGCAGAGATTGATCTGCCGCACGGGAAGTATGACGGCCGCGACGTGCTGGCGGATTTCTATCAGCCGCTGCTGGAGCGCGTGGGAGCGTTGCCGGGCGTGCAGGCCGCGGGGCTGATTCAGATGCTGCCCGGATCGGGATGGGGATGGAACTGGGAGCACATTCACATCTACGGGACGGAGCCGTTGAAGAGCCCGCGGACGGATCCGGCAGAGCTTCGGTTTGTCTCGCCAGGGTACTACAAGGTATTTCAGGATGCGCTGGTGCAGGGGCGGCTGGCCGATCCGAGCATTGACAAGCCCACGACGCGGCTGGTGTGCGTCGTCAACGAAGCATTCGTGAAGAAATTCATTCCGGCGGGGCGCGATCCGGTGGGGACGGAGCTCGGCGATAACGACAACACCGAGACGATGCCGGACCAGGGAAATCCACGAGTGCTGATTGTGGGCGTGGTGAAGAACCTGCGACAGACCATCTACCAGCCGCCGCTTCCGGAAATTGATTACATGATCGGGCAGATTCCCGGAGCGGAAAGCATGAACGCGATCGGAAGCATGCACCTGGTGATGCGGACGTCGGTCGATCCGAACAGCCTTGTGGCGGCACTGCGGCGGAGCGTGGCGCAGGTGGATGGAACGGTAGCGCTGCGTCAGCCGGAGACGATGAACGAGGTGATTGCGGATGTGCTGACCTTCCAGCGTCTGGAGAACTGGCTCTTCGGGGCGTTTGCCGCGCTGGCCGTGCTGCTGGCGATCGTGGGACTGTACGGGCTCATCAGTCACGAGGTGGAGCTTTCGACCCGGGAGATTGGCATCCGGCTGGCGCTGGGCGCGTCGCGGGGAGCAATCCTTCAGGGGATTTTCCGACGCGTGGGCTGGATGATGGGAATGGGCGTGGCCATCGGTCTGGCCGTGACCTTTGCGGCCGAGCGCCTCATCAACTCCGTCGTTGCGGTGCATCCGGAGCAGAACGCGGGTCTGATCGCGGCACTCGCTCTTGGACTGGCTGGAGTGGGGCTCGCAGCGACTGTGCTGCCGGCGCGTCGCGCGTCGAGCCTGGATCCGATGGATGCGCTTCGCGAAGAGTAGGGAGCGGCTGCAGGAGAGAACCAGTATTTTCCATCCTCGTGAATGCCGCTGTCGGAATCCGCTGAGTTCATGCATCCATCCAGCGGCTCCTGCGATCGTCCCACGCGGAACCCGCGTCCGTGCGGGCATCGCAGCGCGACGCCGGAGGAGCCGCTTCTAGCTTCGGCCCCGGACGCCTTCCGCCTGTAACGCATTCTGCGTGGCCCCGTTCGCAAAGGCGAAGGGTTTCGTGGCCCTGCGGAGGTCCCCGCCCTGCACCAGAATGTCGTTGCTCTCGCTTCCCTCGACCTGAAGAAATGTCTTCGCTGGGGAGAGCAGCCGGGGCGCGGTGATCAACACGTCGCGCGTGTCGATGAAGCGAAGCGCAGACTCGGCATTCGCATCGGCCTGCGCGGCGAGGCCATCGATTGAAGCATCGTGGACGTGATCCAGAATGACGGCGGGGCGCAGGTCCGGCGTGGCCGTCTCCAGGCGAACGTTGCTCAGCGTCAGGGCATGCGCATGGCGCGCGTACAAGCCGTACGCGGGCATGGGGCCGAGCATGAAGTACTCGCCGGCGATCTCCGGCAGATCGCGGCGCGCGGCGTCTTCTGCCGTACCGCCTCCGCCGAAGACGAGGTGGATGTTCTCAAGGCTGATGCGCTCCATGGTCGCTCCGCCCACGCAGTTCAGCGCGATGCACGAGTGCTTCTCGCCTTCACGGTAGCTATTCGTGAGGGTCGTCTCCTCCATCTGCCCAGGATTGGTCGTCACCGTGCCGTGAATATTGCTGAAGGAGATGTTGCGCACGACGGCCGGCGGCTGATCCGGTTCCTGCGGCAGAGCGTCGACCGGCGTGGGTCCCGATCCTGGCTTACGCGGCGTGCGCGGCCCGACGCTGATGTGGATCGGCCCCGTTACGTCATCGAGGACCAGATTTGAAAACGACATATTCTCGAAACTCGAACCCGGCGCTCCGTGGAACTTAATCGGGCAGCCGTACACCTGATGCAGCACGCAGTTCGAGACGGCGATGTTCGCCGCCTTGCCGCCGCCGAATCGGAACACCGACCAGCGCGTGCTGAAATACGAGTTCGTTACCGTGACATTGCGGCAGCTGCCGAAGAGAGCGCAGGCATCGTCGAGGGACTGAACGATGCAGTTGCTCACGGTGACGTATTCGGCGCTGATGAAGTGGAAGCCGTCGTTGTTGCCGTTCACGCGGTTGTGGATAGAGATCCCCTCCATGTGGACGCGCTTCGACTGGATCACGCGCACGCTGTGATAGGCACTGTTCACCAGATCGATGTCGCGCACGCGCAGGTTTTCGCAGCGGTAGACGAGCAGGTGATACGGCCGGCGGCGCCCGCCGAGGCCGCTCGGCGGCGGGGTTCCGCGCACGGGCGAGTGGAACTGCGCGCCCTGGCCATCAATTGTGCCCGGGCCTTCCACTGTGACGTTCTTCGCATTCACGGCGAAGATCAGCGCCCAGTTTCCGTCTTCAAGGGTCGAGTCGCCGGAGAGCGGAATAGCGTCGACGGCGTGATAATCGGAGCCGCGTCCGCTGCCCAGCAACGTGGCTCCGGCAACGATGCGGAGCGTGACGTTGCTCTTCAGTTCGATGGTCCCGGTCAGAAACGTTCCTGCGGGAATCAGGACAGTGCCGCCATCCTCGTTGGCGCAGGCGTCTACTGTCTTTTGGATCGCGGCAGTATCGAGCGTCGCGCCGTCACCCTTCGCGCCGTAGTCGCGCACGTTGTACAGGCGCGCGCCGCGATTGGTCCGGTTGACCTCTTCTTCATTCCCGGCCGCCTGCGCATCGAGGGTGCGCGTTCCCAACAAACTGAACCCGGCGGACGCCGCCAACGCTGCAAGCGTCTTCCGCCGGGTCATCAACCCTGCCGTGCGATCCTGATTCAAACCTTCTCCCTGCGCGACGGGCAGGCGCACACCGCTTCTTTCGAAACGGCTGCCGCCCGCCCGAGCCTCGTTTTCAGAACGTGATTTTGGCCGCGAACTGCAATTCACGCGGCGTGGTGGCGATGCCGTTCGCCAAGCCCGCCGACGAGTTGCCGATGGTCGTTCCCGGTGTCCCCATGATCATCGCGTTGTAGGTGTTGAACGATTCCGCGCGCAACTCGAGGTTAACGTTCTCATACAGCGGCGTCACCTTCACCAGCGAAAAATCGAGGTTGTTGAAGTAGGGCGCCCGGAACGGCATTTTGCCCATATTGCCGAAGGACCCGGACGGAATGGCAAACGCCGCGGGGCTGTATTCGCAGAAGCCATTCGGGCCGCGATGACCAACGGCGGTCGAGCCGCAGCTTCCCTGCTTCGGATCGCCGACAACGTTCGGCCGCGAATAGCTTGTAACCGATCCGTTGTCGCCGGAGATGTTCGCCGGATCGCCGCCGACGTTCAGGTTGTAAGGTTGGCCGGAGCGTGCCTGGAAGACATAGTTGGCTGTCCATCCACCGATGATGTACGAGAGCGGCCCCGTCTGCGCCCAGCGCTGATTTTTGCCGAAGGGCAGCGCATACACCGTGCTCCAGCTGAAGTTGTTGGTGATGTCGTAGGAGGCGACGCCATACGCGTTGTGTGGATCGAAGAAGTTTTGCACGACCGATCCGCCCCCGCTGCCGTTTTCAGCGTTGAACCATCCACTGCTGTTATCCAGGGTCTTCGACCAGGTGTACGAGACGATGGTGTTCCACGACGACGAGAAGCGCTTCTGGAACGAGACGAGCATCGCGTTGTAGTTTGCGTAGCCGGTGTCGGTGGAGTAGTGCCATCCCGGCGCCATCCACGGCATGTATTTGTAGGAGTCGATTGTCGTCAGCGGCGTCCCCGCGGGCGACGGGTGCTGCGCAGTGTTGGCGAATCCGGTGTAGTCGAGGCGAGTGCTCTTCGATCCGGCATAGCCCAGGCTGAAGAGCATCGACGCCGTCAGCTGCTGCTGCACCTGCAGGTTGTATTCCACCGAGCGCTGATCCTTATACCCGGGCTGCGTCACGTACCCGCCGCCGGTGGTCAGCCAGGGACTGGTGGCAATCACCGGGTTGGGGAAATTGCCTTCAAGGCTGGTGATGGCGGTCAGCGGATTGCCGGGGCCACCTTCCCACACACCCTTCTGCGAGAAGTTCACCTGCTGGCTCGAGATACCGGTCGTCCACGGCCACGTCGGCCCTTCGATATTGTTCTGGACCCACTGGCTGCGGGCGGTGATCGTATCGTAGAGAATGCCGGCTCCGCCGTTGACGACGGTGTTCTTGCTCACCTGCCAGGCGAAGCCGAGGCGCGGTCCAAAGTTATCGCTGATGGGCGGACCGGACTGTTCGGTGCCGTTGGCAAAGACGATGTTTTCGCTGTGAGGAACGCTCGCGATGCCGCCCGGAATGCACGGATCGACGAAGCCGGTCGCCGGACATGCTCCCACCTGCTTCTGAATGATGTACCGCTGGTGCGGGATGTCGAGGATGTTCGCCAGCCTGTCGTTCAGCATGTGGATGCGCGGGACGTAGTCATAGCGGAGGCCGTAGTTGACCGTCAGATTGTTCCGCAGCTTCCACGAATCCTCAACGTATGCGGACCAGAGGCTCATGCTGAAGAAGTCTTCGGAATACTTCGGGTCCTGTGCCGTGAAGGTGTCCGGCAGACCGAGCAAGGCGGAAGCCGTGGAATTGCCTGTTTTTGAGGCGTTCACATTGCTCGTCGTCGAATCGCTGAAATTGAACTGCTGAAAGAGATTGCGCTGCAGGCGGTTCTGGTACAGGTAGTCCGCGCCCGCCTTCATGGTGTGCTTACCCTTGATCCACGTGAGGCTGCCGCCGCCGTTCACCACCGGATTGCCGCGATAGAGTGTTCCCTCGTTTCCGGCGTTTCCGGTGTTGTAGGGGCCGGCCAGACGGATGTACATGCCGCCGTACTGGGCCAGGTTGGTGAAGCCGGCGGCGCTCGCCGCGGCATATCCGCCCGGCGCCGCGGCCTGGCTGAAGGCATACGGCTTCAGCATCGCGCCGCCGCGCACGTCGAGAATCAGGTTCGGTCCGAATACGTGGGTGTAGCCCCCGCCGAAGTTGTACGCGTGATAATGCGAGACGTTCGCATCCACCGTTCCGGCGACGGGCGAGGTGTCATAAACCCACATCTGGCTGATTCGGCCAAAGCCGAAGTTCTTGTCGCTCTTGTGTACGTCGATGCGGAGCTGATAGCCGTTGTCGTTATCGATGTGCGGACGACCGTCGATCAGGTTGTACCCGGCCGCTTCGTTGGCCACGGAGTTCGGCGCGAGGTAATACGACTTCATGTAAGCCTGCATCACCGGATTGATCATCGTCGACGGAATCTTCATGCAGGGCGATCCGCCGGTCTGCGTGCCATCGGCGTTCGGGGCGATCGGGGTTCCGCCGGCATCGCATTTGAACGGCTGCACCGTGCATTTTCCGCCGCTGCACGTCGTCGAATAGGGGTTGTAGAAGGGGTGCTGGTAGTAGGACCAGGCCACCTTGGAGAAGTCGCCGCTCAGCTCCTGCGCGGTGGGCACCAGCGTTTTGTCCAGCACCGGACGGCTGTAGCGCCAGCCTTCGTAGGCTCCGTAGAAGAAGATTTTGTCCTTCAGGATTGGTCCGCCGATCGCGCCGCCAAACTGGTTCTGCGAGTAATGTCCCGGCGGAGCAGGTGTCGTGGACGACGCACCCGGAGCACACCGCCCGGCCGAGCAGAAGTCGGCGAAGGTATCGCGGGCGTCAAAAATATTGTTGCGCAGGAACTCCCAGGCCGAGCCGTGGAACCCGTTTGATCCGGAGCGGGAGAGCATGTTGACCACGCCGCCGGTGACGAGGCCATACTCCGCCTGGTCCATGTGCGACTGCATCTTGAACTCCTGCATGGCGTCGATGATCGGCAGGAATCCATAGATTGCCCCGCGCAGGTCGGTGTTCACGATGCCGTCCATCAGGTAGAACGTCTCGCGGTTCTGCTGGCCGAAGAAGGATGGCTTGTAGAACGCCGAGCCCGGAATTGCCGTGACTCCCGCATCGGTCGTGCTGATACCGGAGCCCTGCGCCGTCGAGACCGGCGTCACGCCCGGCGAGAGGATCATCAGCTGTGTGAAGTTGCGGCCATTCAGCGGCAGGTTGAGGATCTCCTTCGACTCGATCACGTTACCCAGTTCTGAGCTGGAGTTCTCGAGCATTACGCCTGCGGTGGACGCATTCACCGTGACGGTCTGGTTCTGTGCGCCGACGTTCAGGGTCTCGTTTTCGGTCAGCGTTTGGTTCACGACGAGGTGAAACGGCGGCACAGCGAGCTTCTTGAATCCCTCGCGCGTGACGATCATGGAGTATTCGCCCGGAGTCAGGTCGACAAAGGCGAAGTAGCCGGAGCCGTTCGTCGTCGCGCGCGCCTGCACGTTGGTAGCGACGTTGGTCAGAACGACGTCAGCTCCCTGGATCACGCGGCCTTCGTTGTCCGTAACGGTGCCGTTGACGCCTGCTGTCGACTGCTGAGCGACGAGTGGAATGGCCGCCAGAAGGGCAGCGAGGGCGGTTAGCCGGCAGTGCCTGAGGAAATGCATACGGTTGCCTCCTTGAAGGAAGTGCTGAGACGAGCGATGGGCGAAATGTTTGTTGTCCGGTGTGGGGCCGGGAGCCCGATACGGGGAGAAATCTAGGGGAATGCAAAGATGATGGTCAATACGTTTTGCACAGATCTGACCTACCCGTTTCACTATGCGGTACGGGAACTTCGGGCGTCTGTTCACCATTCGCTACGCGATCGCATACAGCCAATCCCCGGGATGGCACCTGTTTCATTATTTGCGACGGCTCTACCGCATGGCGGTATCGTCCGTCTCTGTTCGTCTTGACGCTCTTCCTGCACGACGAGGAGAATCACGAACCTGGGACGTTCTCTGCGCTCCAGACTTCGCTATGCTGAACACCTTTGCGCGTGCGCTCGCCTCTGTTCTCTTTCTCGCCCTTCCTGTTGCCGGCGTTGCCCAGACGCAACCGCAGGTCCCGTCCGATCTGGGCTGGTCGCAGCACGTGGTCGATTCCACGCTGACCCGCTACCCCGACGCAAAGCAGTTTGGCAGCTGGTCGTATCCGCGGGGGCTGTATCTCTTCGGCCAGTACCTCGTTTATAAGCGCACCGGGGACAGGAAATACCTGCAGTACATCGAGGACTGGGTCGATGCTCACGTCAACGAGCAGGGGCAACCGGATCGCGAGATCAAGGCGCTCGACGATGTGCTGGCGGCCAATTTGCTCGTTGTCCTGTATCACCAGACGCACCAGCCGCGGTACAAACTCGGGGCGGAGTTCTTCCGCCACCGCTTCGATACCTATCCGCGCACGACCGACGGCGGTTTCTGGCACGCGACAGTGCCCTCGCGGCAGTGGCAACTCTGGGCGGACGGCAATTACATGGCTGTGCCGTTTCTCGTCCGCTATGGCAAGGAGTTCCAGGACTCGAAGTACACGAACGCCGAAGCGGTCCGCCAACTGCTCACGTATCACAAGCACCTGCAGGACCCGAGCGGATTGCTTTACCACGCGTATGACGAAAGCGGAAAGGCTCCGTGGGCCGATCCCACCACGCACCACTCGCACTACTTCTGGTGTCGGGCGATCGGCTGGTATGGCATGGCTGTCGTCGATACGCTGGACGTGATTCCACAGAAGCAGCCCGGCCGTAAGCAGCTCATCCATATCCTTCAGCAACTCATCGCCGCCTTTGCGCGCGATCAGGATCCGCACACTGGCCTCTGGTACGAAGTCGTCGACAAAACTACGCTGCCCGGGAACTGGACTGAAACGTCGAGTTCTGCGATGTACACCTACATCATCGACGTCGCGGTGAAACGCGGGTACGTGCCAAAGAAGTATCACGCGGTTGCGGAGAAAGGTTATCGCGGCGTGCTCAGCCGGATCTCGCTCGGCTCCGACGGGCTCGCCGATCTGACCGGAATCTGCGAAGGCACCAACGTGGGCGACCTGCAGTTCTATCTCGACCGCAGGCGCAACACCAACGATTTCCACGGCCTCGGCGCGTTTCTCATCATGAACGAGGAGTGGAACACCTCGGTCTCTTCCCAGCGCGTCGAGGCGGAGAAATAGCGGCATGCAGAACGAAAAAGAAGTCTTCCCTCGCAGGCATTTTCTGAAGTGGAGCGCGGCGACGATAGCGGCGGCGCGTGCTCCAGGCCTCTTGTCCGAGAACGCGCAGCAGCCTTCCTCCGGGCAGTCGGCCGAGCGAACATCTCCGGTGCATCCGGTGGTACTTCGCTCCACCGACCTCGAGGTGACGCTGGATGCGGCGAACGGCCTGCCCTGGGAGTACCACCTGCTGCGGAACGCCGGGCGCCTTCGCGGCGAAGACAGCGACGAGAAGACAACCGTGACCGTCTGCCGCCATCGTCCGTGGTCGTTCACGACGACGCCGCTGGTTCCCGAGAATCACACGGCGAGTGCCAATGAAGTCGTCTTTCGCTACACCGCGCAATTCGATCGGGATCGCGCCGCGACGTTTGCGATTCGATACCGCCTGAGCGGGCCGACCCTGACCGTGACCATGGAGGACATTCACGAGCAGCCGGGTTTTGAGCTGATCGAGTTCAGCCTGCCGTGCCTGGTCTCCGTTCGTGAGTCGGACCAGGGCGCATGGCTGGCCCACGGAGACTCCGGCGGCAATCTGGCCATGCTGAATGAGGCGCAGGCCGGCAGCCTGCCGCCGAACCGCTTCTGGGGCAAGGTGCTGGGGACGCTGCCCGTGCTCATGCTCGGCACCGCGCAGGCGATGTGCGTGCAGGAGACGACCGCGTTCATGGACGGGAGCACGCTCGCCGTGGACGGCGGCACGGGCTCGCGCCGTGCCGGCATGGGCACCATCAAAGTGCATCGCGTCAACGGCAGCGCGTGCTACGACCTGAACCTCATGCGCGGCGCTCCGCTCAACTGCGGCAATCAGAACACGCCCAACCTGCTCGTTGAGCAGGCCTCGAGCTGCCGCCTCGACTTCCTGCCGGTGACTGCCGACCCGGCAAAGGCCTGGATTGCTGCCGGAAATCTCGTCCGCAGCCGGATGCCGGAGATCCCGACGCATTTCTACGATGACAAATACGTCTACGGCATTCACTGCGACGCGCCGGACAATCCGCAGACGGCGACCTTCGATCAGTGCCGCACAATCGTCGACCAGGTCGCAGCTTTAACGGACAACGCGCCGCAGGTGGTTCATCTGTGGGGATGGCAGTTTCGCGGCAAGGACACGGGCTACCCTGCGGTCAACGTGGTCGATGAGCGGATCGGCGGCTATGACGGCATGATGCGCCTGATGGAGCACGGCCCTGCGGTGAACGCGGTGATCACGCTCTCGGACAATTACGACGACGCCTACCGCAGCAGTCCCGCATGGAACGACGCGCTGATTGCCCGCCGCCCCGACGGCGAGCTATGGAAGAGCCGCCCGTGGACGGGCGAGGAGTCGTACATTCTCGGCCTTGCGAAATACATGGCTGGACCGGGGCCGGACCGCATTCACTACACCTGCGAACGCTACAGGCTGAAGCACACCACGCACGTCGACGTGCTCTCGTATTATGCGATCCGTAACGACTGGGACCCCGATCATCCGGCGAGCGGCATTCGTAATCTGGTCGACGGCCGCTACAAGGTGCTCGAGGGATTCAGGGCGCACGGTGTCGACGTCAGCTCCGAAGCGCTGCGGTATCCGATGATCGGGCACATCAGCTGCTACTGGTATTTCACCGGGCCGGATCCCTGCCCGTTCGGAGGACAGCCGATCCCGCTGGTCCCGCTGATCTACGGCAGGAGCGCCATCTGGGGTCTCTCCGGGCCCGGCGCGCGGGGCGATGCGGATAGCGTGCGCATCCGGCAGCGGTTTTACGGAGCGGCTCCGCACAGCACGACCCGCTACGGCGCCGACCCCAGTACATTCCTGGACGCATGGTATCTCGGCATGGTGCCGTTCTTTGCATTGCGCGGACGCGCCATCGAAGACTTCGAGCGCGACGGTGAGACCACCCGCATCCACCTCGAACGCGGCGCACTGATCGAGAGCAATCTGATCGCAAAGACAATCCGCATTGCGCTGAACGGGACGAATGTCCTCGAGAACGACGCCGTCTTCTGCCCGCTGATTCTTTCCGATGGTCCAGTCACGAAGATCGCCTGCTATGCCATCACGCCGCGCACCGTGACGGTGCCGTTGCCCTCCGACTGGAATGCGTCGGAAGTGGGCGCGGTGGCCCTCTATCCGGACCGACGGGAGAAAGTTCCGATTCAGCACAGTACCCGATCGCTGAGCCTGCAGCTGACCGCGCGTCGGCCTGTGATGCTCTACCGCAATGCGGCTGATGCAGGGTAGTTCGCTCGGTGAGCCCAGGGCCGAGACGAACAACCTAAACCTTCAGCGGTCCGGCAGAAGAGTGACCAGGTTCCCCTGAAGTCACTGGCGTCAAACATCGCCGCACGCCAACGGCGGGGATCGAGCCCGGTGGAGCGGCGACTCGCGGCTTCCCGGCGCGAGTACCGCAATCAGGGTCTTTTTGAATCCTGATTACATGCGTATACATCTATCCAGGTATGAAGAGCCTCGCTCCACCAACTCTTCCCTGCATGTGCGCGAATCTTCGCCGCGCCACCCGGGCGCTGACCCAGCGCTATGACGAGGCGCTGCGGCCTCTCGGACTGACGATCACGCAATTCACCATCCTTCAGGCGCTTTCGCTCTCCGGAGCAATCACACAGGGGAAGCTCGGTGAAATTCTCGCAATGGACAGCACCACCCTGACCCGAACGCTGGCAGTGATGAGCGGGCACGGATGGGTCGCAAAGAAATACGGGACAGATCGTCGGGAGCGGCTCTTACGACTGACCCGCAATGGGGAATCCGAACTCAATCGCGCTTTACCGCAGTGGCGGAGCACGCAGGAAACACTGCGTGCACGGCTCGGGAAACAACGCTGGGACGAGCTGACGACATTGATTAACGACACCACCGCGATCATCGCGGAGCAAGGCGATCTCCATGCAACTCGCTGATCATCCGACCGTAAAGCAATTTCAGGCCAAACAGGCGACAGGCACTGGACAAGCCAGGCCGCACGTCCTCGATCGGGAGTGGCTTCGGCAACTGTGCATAGAGGCTGGCGCGGACGATGCAGGATTCGTTGAGATCGATCGTCCCGAGATCACAGAGCAGAAGCCCGATATTCTCTGGCTGCTTCCGGGGACGAAGACGCTTGTGAGCTTCGCCATGCGGATGAACCGAGAGAACATTCGCACTCCGGCCCGGTCGATCGCCAATCTCGAATTCCACCACACGACCGACGAAACAAACGAGGCTGCCAGGAAGATTGTTGCGGCGCTGGAGAGCGTTGGCGTGCGCGCGATCAATGGAGGCGCGGCGGGATTTCCCATGGAGGCCGATCGCTGGGGAGAAAAAATGTGGGTGGTCTCGCACAAGCCTGTCGCCGTCGCCGCAGGTCTGGGCCGCATGGGAATCCACCGCAACGTGATTCATCCAAAGTTTGGCAACTTCATCCTCCTCGGAACGGTACTGATCGACGCAGAAGTGTCCGAATACTCGCGTCCGGTTGATTACAATCCCTGCCTTGAATGCAAGCTGTGTGTCGCAGCCTGCCCAACCGGCGCTATCGGCAGCGATGGGAATTTCGATTTCTCGGCCTGCTACACGCACAACTACCGCGAGTTCATGGGGGGATTCAACGACTGGGTCGAAACGATCGCCGACAGCAGGAGCGGGCTGGACTACAGGAAGAAAGTTTCGGGCGCCGAATCGGTTTCCATGTGGCAAAGCCTGTCGTTCGGCGCGAACTACAAAGCGGCCTACTGTCTGTCGGTCTGTCCAGCCGGCGAGGAAGTGATTGCGCCGTTTCTCACCGATCGCAAGGAATTCCTGAAGGATGTTGTGAAGCCGCTGCAGGACAAGGTGGAGACGGTTTACGTTGTCCCCGGTTCCGACGCTGAGAATTACGTAGCGCGCCGCTTTCCTCATAAGAAGACGAAGGGTGTGTCGAACGGTCTTGCCGGCCAGGGGACCATCCGGGCTTTCCTGCGCGGCCTGAAGCTCGTATTTCAACGCGGCAAGTCGAAGGGGCTGAACGCCACATATCACTTCACCTTCACCGGCCAGGAGCAAGCCACGGCGACGGTCGTCATCCGCGACCAGAAAATCGCAGTTTCCGGCGGGCATATTGGAACGCCGGATTTCCGGCTGATTGCCGATAGTCAAACATGGCTGAGATTTCTGCGCAAGGAAGCCAATCTGGTGTGGGCTCTCCTCAGCCGAAAGATTCGGATCCACGGCTCACCGCGACTGCTGCTCGCCTTCGCGCGTTGTTTCCCCTCGTAACGGCATGGAACGAACAGCGGAATGCAGCGCAGGCCGCACCGAAGTCGTTCAGGAGAATGATCGCCTTTCCGAAACAAACTCCACGAAGCTCACGCCGCCGCACGTTGCTGACCAATGACGATCATCCACGCGTGGTGGCGCGGGATGCGGCGAGGGGCGTCCGCAGTTTATTCGCGATTGAAGACCATAACGTCGGGCTTCTGGCGGCCGGGAACGTGGACAGTCATCGTGAGGATCTTGCCGTCTCCGGACACCTCGATTTCCCGGCTGTAGAGAACCTTCCCGTTGACCTTGTCGATGCGGTCGAGGGTGCGATCGTTGATCCTGTGCCCGGACGAAGCGTAGCCGTGAGGGACGCCAGATCCGGAGCCGGGGTATTCTCTGCCATCAAACTCAAGGCTCTCAACCACTTGCCCGCCGGCGTTGATAAAGGAGAGGCCGTCCTCGTGAAATGGCCTGACCTCAATCTCGTACGCAGTGGTGACGTCTTCGGTTGTGCTTTCCCATGTGCCTGCGAAGCCGGAGGCATTGGCATCGACATCCGGTCCGGCGATGCGCTGGTAAATGTAGTGCAGGTTTGAAGTGGTGCCGTTATCACGATAGCTGGTGAAATTGTCCGTGAGCGATTTACGGTCCGGTGAGAGTTGCCAAAGGCCGACGATGCTGATTCGGCCCTTGTTCTTGCGGACCACTTTCCAGTTGTTCGCGCCCTGGACAATGATGGCGATCGTCGTGCCATAGAGGCCTGGCTGGTCCGTGCCGTCAGCGACCACCGTTTCGACATTGTCGCCGCTGAAGGTGAGATTGAATTTGTTGGGGCCGGCGGGCTCAACCTTCATCTGGTCCGTGAGGCGGCTGTGGGAGGGATCGAGCTTCCATTTGCCCAGGAAGGGCGCAACGGAGTTCCCGGAGTCGGCGTGAAGAGTGGCCGACAGCAAGGGAAGGATGAGCAGAAGGTGCCATGTGCGTTTGGCCATTGATTGCTCCGGCGGTGGGCTGGCATACTCCCGTGTCGGGTCGTCATGCACGAGAGTGGCCGATCTGAATCCCGGCACGAATCAGAATCCCCGCGGTCAAAATTGCCGCAGAGACGTGAGTTACGCGTGATAGCCGGCCGGCGAGGTTTCCCGGTCAAGCGGGGCGGTGTTCACTGGTGGACTGCGGTGTTACGAAACCGGACAGCCGAGAGCCAGTCTGCCGGTCCCTGCACAGTCAAAATGCGTTGGCATGTCGTGCGAATCATTGAACCACGTTCGCACCCGGTGCGCCGAAGTGCGGCGCCCTGGGTACGCAGTCATCGACCGATTTCAGGACGATGTGATCTCCCTCGCCAATGGCCTGTCCTGACAAAATGTAGGGCCGATACGCTTCCGCAGGCGTGTGGCGGTCCACATAGCCCTTGATGTACCCAGGACAGCCAAACCTGAATGCCTTGCTGTCGTCGGTCCACCAGACCGCCCGGACCACAAACGCCCGGCCGCTCATCGTCGTGCCGGAAATCACCGAATACGATCCATCTTTGCTGGTCGTGATGGCGTGGAACGCGCCGACCTTAAACACCAGCCAACGGCTTTTGGCTCCGTTGTCGAGGAATTTACATGCTTCGGCATCGCACGTCCTGCGGATGCGGAAGATGTCAATCGTGACCGCCTCGCTCGAAACATTCTTGTATTCGATGGAGATCTTACCCGAAGACGGCGTATAGCTCTTGCTGGCTCCCATTGCGGCAGCGAAGGCCATGTGCGATGGACTGGTCAGGTCCGTCGCCTGAACGCAATCCGTGGAACACCGCTTCGTCCCCGCCATCCGCCAGAAAATCGCTGTTGGCGCCGGTGCTTCAATGGTGACGGTGTAGCCTTCGTTCGGCTGGAGCACGACTCCGAGCCGGATCGGCACTTGAGTCACCTCTCCATGACTCACGCCGGCCAGAAGGAGAAAAAGTGTCAGGATGGAAACGCGCATTTGTGCGGCATTCTACCTTGATTCATCCCCCTCCCGCGTCTCAGGTTGCTTCCGGAACGACGCCGATACAAACACGGCACGACCAGGGCTATCTATCGCGCCCGGGCCACCGGCCTGTACGACAGTTGCACAGTGAACGCCGCGTTGTGCTGGGGCGCCGCGGAGAGCAGCGGGAATCGCCACCACTCCGTCTGCTCTTCCGCCACGAGCTGCCATGCGGGACGAACTGCCAGGTTGGCATCGACGCGCAGGTCGCGCAGCGATCCCCCGCTCAGAAAATCCTTGCTGACCGTCATGCTGCGCCCGCTTACTTCAATCGAAGACCGGGGCGAGAGATTCCACGTCGTCCACAACTGTTCGCCATTCGCCTCGCGCCCGATCCAGCTGCCGATCAGCTGACGCTGATTGGTATAACCGCTCAGGTAATGAATGTTGAAGTAGAAGAACCCAGGAAACTCCAGATTCCGGTGAGGCGACAGCAATCCCTCGGCACGAAAGGTCAGCTGTGGCGCGTGCGGGAAACAGCGCAGAGTGAAGCCCGGAATCCATGCGCTTTCGGTGGGATACAGCAGCGGAAAGACCTGGTCCTCTGAGAACCCGTCGAAATATCCGGTGAGACACGAGCGCATTCCCGGGATGCGATATTTCGCATCGAAGGCGAAGCGACGATCTCCGGGGTCGTTCTTCCCATTGACGATGCTGGGGGAAAACAGACTCCGCAGAAAGGAGGCCATCGTCACCGGCGCTCCGGGGCCACCGAAAATCGTGGTCCGTGAGCCACTGAACTCCAGGTTCGCGGTCGGGTGAAACGAAATCTTCTCGCCATGCAGGAACGGCTCGTTGCGCAGAGCAAATCCCGGCCTGCCATAGAGAGTGCTGGTCGGGCGCAGAAACTGCGTGCCGGAGAGGCGCCCAATGAGGAGTTGCCCACGAATCGGACCGATAATTCTCAGAAATCCAGGGAGAAGGATGGGGCGGACCCGGTCGTAGCGCAGCATGTCGATCGGTTCGGCGTTGTTGCTGAACAGCGTCGCGCCGCTTCGTCCCGGCCCCCACCAGAGCGACTGCCGGCCAAAGGTGAGCTGGTTGTGGGCGAAGCCGAACGAGATGTAGCCCTCGAGAACTCGGCCGCGCGCAACGCCCGAAATGGGGCCGGCGGCCGCCGGCGATGCGAAATCAGCAGCTGCGATCTGCTGCTGTGCGAATGCCCCCGGTGCTGGAGCCGCTGCTGCGCGCTGGAACTCCGTGCGAAGGTAACCTGCGAACGGTCCGGCCGTTCCCCGAATCGACAGACCCGAGTACAGGTTCACTCCCCGTCCGAACGGTCGCCCCTCATCGTCCGTGAGCGTCTCGGCAAAATGAAATCCGTCCGTCAGCGGCCGCCCGGCGATCACTGTCGTTCGCTGATCGATGGATTCAATCTGCCACTTCGGGCGTGCCGGGTCGGAATCGCCCAGCTCCGGCGCAAACTCACGCTCCAGTGCCTGAACGAAGCGCCGCGACTCCGAGCCGGCGGGCTGATCTTCGATCTCATCTTCGGCTTCCTGCGCCAGGCGCGCGCATTCGTTGCGCGTCCATGGACGAAGACTGGAAAAGGCCGTCGGCACATATCCTTCTGCTGCGAGGCGGTCGAACGCGGAATACACCCAGCTGTCAATGGGAACGTACGTGGATGGTCCAGCCGGTGCGGTCGAGGTGTCGAAGACCTGCGCATGACCTGAGAGGGCACTGCAAAGCATCAGCGATATCGCCAGGCACGCAGCGCGGATTGGGAAAACGATGCGCATCAGAAGTGCCTGACCCCCTCGCTGCCTCCGCGACAGTGCCGGGAGGAGGTCACATCTATGAAAGCCTCTCCCCAGGAGACGCTCTCTGGTGGTGGTCCATTCGGTCTGCTGGAAGAGTAAGGAGGGCGGGAGCGAAGCGGTGTCATGCAGACGTCTTCTGTCTGTCACCAGATTATCGTCGCCCATGAAGAAGGGGCAGCAACCATGCTGCCCCGTTCACGCCATGTGTTCCGCTTTACGCCGTTCCGCTTCGGGGTCCCCACGCAGGGAAGCGGCCAAAACCCGCGTCACGGCCACAGCTTCTCTTTGCCTGGATGTATCGAGCCAGGGTTACCGCCGCATCGCCACGCAGCTATTTGCTGGCGAGCTGCTGCACGACCTCCAATGCTTTTTTCACATGAGCATCCGGCGACAGGTGATCTGTTTGGGAGGAGAATGCCGCGACGATCTTGTGATCTTTGCCGATGACGAAGGTTTCCCGTTCAATAAAGCCGTGGCCAATATCGGCGCCGCGCACGTCCTTGAGGCCAGGCTTCCCGGGAGAGACGCTTAACGCGTAGGAAGACGCGATCTTGCCGTTCGGGTCGGACGCGACGGGGAAACGGCCCGCGCAGTAGTTGGGATCTGCGGAGAACTGATCAAGGCGGGCAATGCTGTCTTCCGAAACTCCAATAATGGTTGCGCCCGCGGCGGTGAACTGATCCTTATCCTGAGCGAAGGTGTGAGCCTCAAGGTCGCACCCGCCGGTGTAAGCCGATGGGTAGAAATAGACAACAACGGGGCCCTTCTTCAAAGCGGCGCGCAGCGAGAAATTGAATTCCTTGCCCGCCTGCGAAGCGGAAGCAGAAAAATCGGGTGCACCGTCCCCTGCTTTGAGGGCAGCAAAGGCGGGTGTGCAAAGCGCGGCAGAGATCGCCATACCGAAGAACAACCTTCTGTTCACGAGATCCTCCTTAACACGCAGTGCGGGGAACGAGACGTTCCACAAAACGCGGTCAGAGCAAGAGCATAGCAGAGGTGCCGCTCGCATTGCCTAACCTCCTGGACTCGCTTTCCTGCCCGTATTTGCCAGCGGAACGAGGTATCCGCTGCATAACTACATTTGCTTCG